>NZ_JAGXJM010000239.1:0-294 GCF_019091445.1 Streptomyces sp. GbtcB7 | reverse complement strand
ATCGCACCCCAACTGCGCGACGGGCCCGTGCCCCGCCAGGACCCGGAGCAGGTCGTCGGCTACGACCCCGGTCTGATGGCGGCGTTCCAGCGGGGGATCGGGCTCGCGGGGGCCCAGCACGCCGGGGAACGGCGCACGGAGGCAGCGCACAGCGGAGCAGCGCACTTGGAGCGGCCGCACCCCGATCTGCCGCACTCCGACCCGCTGCGCCCGGACCTGCTGCACCGGGCCCCGCCGCACCCGGACCTGCGCCACCTGGACCCGTTGCCGCCGCTGGATGTGATCCGTGTCGAC
>NZ_JAGXJM010000238.1:0-294 GCF_019091445.1 Streptomyces sp. GbtcB7 | reverse complement strand
CACGGCGTACCCGGTCTCCGACAAGCGCATCGTGAAGGCGATCGACGCAGCGGTGCCGTAACGGGACCTGCACGGTGGGTGAGTTCGACCCCGGGCTCACCCTCCTGTACAGTCTCTTCTCGCTGCACAGCGCAAGAAAGTGACTGCGAAACCTGGTCCTGTGGAGCAGTTTGGAGTGCTCGCCACCCTGTCAAGGTGGTGGCCGCGGGTTCAAATCCCGTCAGGACCGCAAGAGATACGAGAGCCCGGGGCTTCGGACCCGGGCCCCCGTGCGTACGCACTCCGCGCAGCCGC
>NZ_JAGXJM010000237.1:0-296 GCF_019091445.1 Streptomyces sp. GbtcB7 | reverse complement strand
AGCAGCAACGTATACCAGGCGCGCCGCCGCCACAAACCCCACGTGATGGCTATGGTGGGTCCGTGACCGAGCAAGGGCGAACCGTCGAATCCGTCCGGCGCGCCAACCTCGGCAGCATCCTGGGGATCGTCCACCGCGAGGGCCCGCAGTCCCGCGCCGCGCTCACCGAGTCGACCGGACTGAACCGGTCGACCGTCGCCGACCTCGTCGCGACCCTCGTCTCGTTCGGCCTCGTCGTCGAGCGCGCACCCGACCCCTCGCACCGCGTCGGCCGCCCCTCCCCCGTCGTCTGCGTC
>NZ_JAGXJM010000236.1:0-296 GCF_019091445.1 Streptomyces sp. GbtcB7 | reverse complement strand
CGATGCGGACAACTACCGGACGTCGGTGCTCGACCTCGGCGAGTACGCGACGATCTACCAGGACAAGCCCGGTCGGTATCTGCAGAACGTCACCCAGGTGCCGGACTTCTCGCTCAGCGCTCGTCTCGCGCAAGAGTTCGCCGCCCGCGAAGGGCGCGAGGTCTCGAGCGTCATCGCCATCGATCCGGTTGCGCTGTCCTACCTGCTGGAGGCCACGGGCCCCGTGCGCCTGCCCACCGGCGACGAGCTCACCAGCACGAATGTGGTGAAACTCCTCCTCTCGGACGTCTACGCCC
>NZ_JAGXJM010000235.1:0-296 GCF_019091445.1 Streptomyces sp. GbtcB7 | reverse complement strand
GACGGGGGGTTGCGCCGACGACCCCGCCAACGGCCCCGTCCGTGTCGATCCACACCTCGCGACCGCGCGGTTCGACGGCGGTCCAGGCGCGCACCTTGTCGGCGAAGTCGCCGGTGACCCTTGCGCGCACGGATTCCATCGTGTCGGGGTGCACGACATCACCTGCGCGGGTCATGCGGTAGCGCAGCTCGGGGATCGTGCCAACCCAGGTGCCGCCGATGCTCGGGCGAGGCAAGTCCTCTGGCGTTTCCAGGGGCGTGTTCTCGGTGACTACAGCGACCGTTTCGCCCATGCTC
>NZ_JAGXJM010000234.1:0-297 GCF_019091445.1 Streptomyces sp. GbtcB7 | reverse complement strand
CCGCAGCCCGACGCCACGGCGACCGCCCTGGTCGGCGCCCGCGGCGCGAACGTCGACGGCGTCCCGGGGCACGCGGTCCGCCTGCGCGGGCTCCTCGCCCACCAGGGGGTCCTGCTCGGCGGGGAGGGCGAGACCCTCACCATCCGCCACGACTCCCTCCACCACAGCAGCTTCATGCCGGGCATCCTGCACGGCGTCCGCCGCGTGGTGACCGCCCCGGGCCTCACCTACGGCCTGGAACACTTCCTGGACCTCGGCTGAGCCGAGGGACGTACAACAGATAGCCGGCAGACATGC
>NZ_JAGXJM010000233.1:0-297 GCF_019091445.1 Streptomyces sp. GbtcB7 | reverse complement strand
CTGCCGATCGCGACGGCCAGGTCGTGCCCAGGGAAGCGGTCGGTCGTGAAGACCTGGACGTACTCGAATCCCTCGCCCGCCCACACCGTGAGGCGGCGCCCGTCCGGGGCGATCAGGTGCGCATGGATCCGTCCGGCGCGGCGGGGGAGTCCCGCGAAGGCGACGTCGAGCGACAGGTCGCCGACGCGTCGGGGCGTGCGGAGGTCGTGCTCGTCGTCGAGCGGCCCCTCGGCGACCGGGATGCTCTGATCGTCGAGGCGGAACCAGGTCCGCGCCCCGACCTGCAGCGACAGGTCG
>NZ_JAGXJM010000232.1:0-298 GCF_019091445.1 Streptomyces sp. GbtcB7 | reverse complement strand
CGGGCCGCCGAGCACGATCCGCTCGGTCGGCACCCTCGCTCCCACCGGTGTCGACGACAGCGCGACGATCGCCCTCAAGACGGATGCCGGGGCGCAGGCCGCGCTCACGACCACCTTCGGTGCGGTCACCCCCGTCGAAGCGACGGTGTTCGGCTCACGGGGGCGGCTCGACGTCCTCGCGCCGTTCTACGGCCCCACCGGTCTGCGGCTGCAGCTGCACGGTGCCGACGAGGAGGTGTGGCACGACGACGCGCTCCCCACCGTCCACGACGGCCTCGGTTACCAGGCCACGGCCTTC
>NZ_JAGXJM010000231.1:0-299 GCF_019091445.1 Streptomyces sp. GbtcB7 | reverse complement strand
CTTCGAATCGGATCGAGATGAAGCGGGATCAGTTTACGCGCACCGAGGTTTCGATCTCCCGAGAATCCCCGCCGGACGGATGCCCGCCGACGCCGCCGGTGCGGGAGTATCGGGATCATGACCGTCCACGCGAGCACCCCGTCCTCGGGATACCCGCCAGCGCACGGCACCCGCGGTGACGCGGTGCTGGCACCCCGCGCCCTGACCTACCTCAACGTCCGCGAGGGCGCGACGACGATCCTCGTCACCACGGCGCTCGCCGTCGCCATCGCCTTCCTCCCCGATCCCGGGTGGCGCAC
>NZ_JAGXJM010000230.1:0-300 GCF_019091445.1 Streptomyces sp. GbtcB7 | reverse complement strand
AGCCACCCCCCGCAGTGCCTGACGCGATTCCCCCGTCGTAGTAGATCGCGCAGGTACTTCCCCCCGCAGCGGCTTCACCGTGTCCTGAACACGGGGACGCCCCTGCAGTTTTGGGCGGAAGGTCCAGGTATCCGCCCATCTTCATGCCATCTCCACAACGGCTGAAATCAGCCGGGCCACACGACCGGGGTCGTTCGGCGGGGTCCCGCGCCCGGAGCCGGTCAGTCGGACCACGCGCCCGGGACCGGTCAGTCGGACCTCGCGCCCGGGACCGGTTAGCCGGATTCCACGCCCGGGTCG
>NZ_JAGXJM010000023.1:0-209783 GCF_019091445.1 Streptomyces sp. GbtcB7 | reverse complement strand
GACGGTCGCACCGTTCATGTGGATCTGCCTGAACTTCTCGGAGATGACCATCTGACCGTTGTACGTCGGGTGCTCGGTGCTGCCGGACGAGATCGGGATGGTCTTGATCGTCTTGCCGTCCCGTACGACGGTCATCTGCTTCGTCTTGGCGTCGACCGTGCTGACCTGGCTCCGGCCGATCTTGAACGTGACCGTCTTCTGGATGCCGTGGAGATTGAGCGTGACGGTGACGGTGGAGCCGGGCCTCCAGTAGTTCTCGGGGCGGAAGTCCAGGCGGTCGTCGTTGAACCAGTGGCCGACGACCCGCTGCCCGCTGCTGGAGCTGACCCGGATCTTCGACTCCACGGCGGCCTTGTTGCTGATCGCCCTGTCGAAGTTGACCGTCACCGGCATGCCCACGCCGACGGTCGAGCCGTCCTCGGGGGAGAGGTGCCCGATGAAGTTATTCGCCGGGGAGACCGTGGTGATCGTGGCGTTCCCGGTGGTGGAGCGGCCCTTGGTGTCCTCGGCCTCCGCGGCGATCTGATATCTGGTGGCCCGTTCCAGGCGGCCGTTCGGCTTCCAGGAGGTATGGTCCGCGGACAAGGTGCCCGGAATCTCGGCACCGCTCGCGACGGCGGTCATGGTCACCTTGGTGAGCTTGCCGTTGCTGACGGTGGCTTTGACGGGGTCTTCGATCCCGACGTTGAAGGCACCTTGCCCGGGCGTGATCCTTATTCGGGCGTCGGAAGCATCGGCGGCCGCCTGATCCACCCGCGCCTGCGGTTTCGGGGGATTCCCGGCGTCGTTGCGGCTGGTCGCAGCGCTGCTGGTACCGCCGAGGGCCGTGACTGCGAGTACGCCGCCAAGTACGCCGGCCGTAGCCGCCAGCCCGGCGTGTCGTTTACGTACCGTGATCAAACGCTTCTCCCATGCCACTGGTCTTTGCGTACCTGCGAGCTGATCGCCGGAGGAAGTGCAACTGGCTTGAAACCACTTATAGGCATGCATCTGTCCAGAAATGGGCAAATTGTGGTGAAGGCCACGCGTCGTCGAGACCTTGCTCGACGGCCGGATGGCGTCCAGCCGCTGGCCGGTAACAGCCTTCGAAGAGTTGGGGTGGGATCCGGTGTCAGCGACCGGGTAGCCGTAGGGAGCCGGTCGCTACGCGACGTGCGATCGAGGTGGCGGCGCGCGCCGGGCTCATCGATGAGGTCGATCCGGATGGAGCAGGCTTCCGCCGGACCAGTCACGACGATATGGCCTTCCTCGGCCGGGTCAGCGAGCACCTCACCTGACTCATCGGGTCACGTGGAGAGCCGGATGCCCGGCCAACGGGCACGTCCGGTTCGGCGGGCGGGGACGGGAAGACCGACACCGGCAACGGTGCACGGCGTCCCGTCCCCGACCCAACCGCTCAACCTCCAGCCCCACCCCGGGCGGCAATGGGCCGAGTGCGGCGGCCGGCACAAGGATCCCGACCAGGAACCCCGGCCCCGACGCCGAGCGACCTACACCCGCCCGCACGGGGTCCGGCACCTGTTCGCAGCCTACGACCTGGCCAAGGACAGGCTCTACGGCCACATCAAGTCGAAGAGGAACCGCACGAGGTTCCTGGAGTTCTGCCGCTACCCCGGATCGAGGCCCAGTTCATCGCCTTGCGGTACTTCGCGTTGGACGGCACCGACCACACCAGCCACAAGGAACAGGGCAGCATGATCCGCCGCTACATCATCTGGCGGAACAAGCACACCGCCGATGTTCGCTTGCGCACCCTCGTCACTCGGGTCAACGTCGCCTGACACCTGACGAAGGCAGAGAAGATGACCACGCAGACCCACTACGTCGACCACGAACTCATCCAGGCCGCGGCCCACGTCGCTCGCACTCGCTGCCGGGGCGACAACCACACGATGGCGGCCGCGGCCCGTCCCCAGGACGGCCGGATCGTCACCGCGGTGAACGCCTACCACTTCACGGGGGCCCCTGCGCCGAGCTGGTCCTCATCGGCGCGGCAGCAGCCCACGGCGCCTACGAGCTGGACACGATTGTCGCCGTGGGCGATCGCGACCGGGGGGGTTGTTCCCCGTGCGGCCGGTGCAGTCAGGTCCTCCTCGACTACTTCCCCTCCCTCAAGGTCATCGTCGGCGAAGACGACCGCATCCGAACCGTCCTCATCGTATCGACGCCTTCATCGGTGTCAGCTGCGGAATTCGCTGGATTCGACTCCGTTGATGGTCGCGCCGGCCTGCTGGTAGGAGAGGGCGATGTTCGTGAGGAGGTCGACTGGGAACCCCAGCTGCGGCCGGGTCGCCTCGTCGAGCTCGGCAAGGTGCCGGTCGGGGATGGCCACGTCCAACGAGGTGAGGTTGGCGTCGAGCTGCTCGACAGTGCGGGCCCCGATGATGGTCGAGGTCACCTCGGGCTGCTGCCGGACCCAGGCCAGCGCGACCGCGGCCATCGAGGCCCCCAGCTCCTCGCTGATCCGGCGGAGCAGGTCCAAGGCGCCGAAAGTCTCCTCGCTCAGGTGCCGGGCGGCCTGCCAGGTCCGCCCCGAGCCCGCCGGGGACGCGTTCTCGCGGGTGTACTTGCCGGTCAGTACACCGCTGGCCAGCGGGCTCCACGGAGTGACGCCGAGCCCGAGTTCGCGCGCGACGCCGAACCGTTCGTCCTCCACGGTGCGGCTCAGCAGGGAGTATTCGACCTGGATGGCGGCCACCTGCGCCCAGCCCCGCAGTTCCGCGATGGTCGCCATGCGGGCTACCGCCCAGGCGGGGGTGTCAGACAGCCCGACGTAACGGATCTTCCCGGCCCGGACCAGGTCGTCCAGGGTCGAGAGCGTCTCGTCCAGCGGGGTGTGCCGATCCCAGTTGTGCTGCCAGTACAAGTCGATGTAGTCGGTGCCCAGGCGGCGCAGCGGGCCCTCGACCTACTGCATGATCGCTTTGCGGCCGGCACCGCCGCCGTTCTGGTCGCCGGGGAACATGCCACCCGTGAATTTGGTCGCGATCACCAGCCGGTCGCGCAGTCCTCGGTGCTTGTCCAAGTACGCGCCGATGGTCTCCTCGGAGCGGCCTCCGTTGTAGACGTTGGCGGTGTCGATGAAGTTGCCGCCGACAGCGAGGTAGCGGTCCAGGAGGGCGGTGGACGTCTGGTCGTCGGCGCCCCGGTCGGCGTCGCCGAAGGCCAATCCCCCAAGGTGATCGGGCTGACCCGCAGACCGGAGCGGCCCAGCGTACGGAACGAGTTCAACTGCATGAGTGTGGTCCCTTCGGTGGAGCGCCCCGGGGCGAGGCGTGTTGTCGGATGCGCCTCATCGGATGCGTGACGTGCGACAGCGATGGCGCATCGCAATGCCCAGGTGGAAGGCGTGTGTCTTGCAGTGGACGACAGAACTGAAGACATCGCCGCAGCCGAGGCCTCAACACAGACTTTGAGCGCATCGCCGAGGAGGCGGGCGTGGGCAGCGGCACCCTGTACCGGAACTTCCCAGTAACGCCGCAAGGACGTGCCACCCGCGGCACTCACAAGCGTGACCGGCGCCGAGCTGCTCGTGCAGGATAAAGCGGCGCATATGCATGATGATCGTCTTATGTCCTGGAGTTCCCGAAAGCGTGGTCCAAGGACCGATCCGGATCGCTCCGCGCACCGTGTCTCTGATAGAGGGACCCTTTCGACCGTAGATGAGGAACTGCTGCGCACTCTGTACGCGGAGCACGCAGGAGCCCTGTTCCACTACGTGCTGCGACTAACCTCAGGAGACTGGCAATGGGCAGAGGACGTGGTGCAGGAGACACTGCTGCGAGCGTGGCAGCATCCCGCCGCGTTCGACCCCGCACGCGGCCCGGCCCGGGCATGGCTGTGTACGGTCGCCCGGCACCTGGTCATCGACGTCCACCGGGCCCGGCAGGCCAGACCGGCCGAGGCCGGCGGCGATGTGCTGGACCGAGCCGCCGAGCAGAAACCGGGCAAGGACGAGATCGAGCAGGCCCTGCAGAGCTGGGCGGTTGCCGATGCCATCCGAACGCTGTCGCCGGACCATCGCGCGATCCTGCTGGAGACCTACTACCGGGGCCGGACCATGGCGGAGGCCGCCCGGGTGCTGGGCATCCCGCTAGGCACCGTGAAGTCGCGGACGTACTACGCCCTGCACGCCCTGCGGCTGGCGCTGCAGGAACGGGGGATCGAGCCATGACCGTGGCGGGCAGGGGGCGGTGACCATGAGTGCGGAGCACGACGCCCTCCGGCTGACGCTGGGAGGATACGTCCTGGGCACGCTACCCCCGGCGGAAATGGAACAGGTGCGCGTCCACCTCGCGGCATGCGCCGAATGCCGGGCCGAACACGTCCAGCTGGCGGGATTGCCTGCGCTGCTGGCGACGGTGACCGAAGCCGAAGCCTCAGGCCAGACGGTGCCGACGGCCGACAGGGACCTGACCGACCGGCTGGTGGCACGGGCAGCCGAAAGCGCGCAGGGCTCCCTGCCCGAACGGCCCGCCGCGCCCGCGGTGTCGCAGACGCCAGAGGGGGGTGTGCTGGAGAGGCTGCTCCAGCAGGCCGCGGCCCGGCGCCGCAAGTCCTGGCGCCTGCAACTGGCCGGCGCTGCAGTCTCGCTGACGCTCATCGCGGCAGCGGCCGGCGGCACGTGGCTGGCGGCTGCCGGATCCGTGGGCAGTCAGGCGAAGCCACCCGGGCCGGCTACCTGGCGCACTTTCTCCGGAAGCGATCCCACCACCGGCGTCACCGCCTCGGTCAAGGTCTCGCCCTCTGCCTGGGGCAGTCTCCTGCAGATCTCCGCCAGGAAGGCACCCGCCGGAATCACCTGCCGGCTGCAGGCGGTCGGGCCCGGCGGGGCCAGGGCGGACGGCGCTACCTGGCGGGCAGGCGAGTACCCTCCCGGCACCACGATCCCAGGAGCGGTCGCCATGGCTCCGGGAGCCATCGAGCACTTCGAGATCCTCGCAGGCAACGGTCAGAAGCTGGTCACCATTCGGGCGTGAGGCCAGGCCGTGGCGGTCATGTCACGGGACGGCCCGGCCGCCCAGTGACATGACGACAGCAGCCGGGCGTGAGCGCATGGTGACACAAGAGGCCAAGAAGACGTCGCCTTCGAAAGGCCGGGCCCTCAGCGGAGAGGGGCCCCGGGCAGTCGACAACAACCGGGCGGCCTCAAGACCGGTGGACCGGGTGAGTGGGCCGACAGGGCGTGCACAACTCTACTTTTTCCCCGAAGTCCGTACAGCCCGGAGAAGAGGATCCAGCACGTCTGCACGCCGAGGACCGCGACCCAGCCGAGATGCGGACAGGGATGTCCGTCCCGCTCTACGGCGTGACGCTCCCGCAGGGCCGTCCGGAAGACCACGGGCGAGGGGACCGAGCTGCCGGCGCCCGGTCCGGCCGTGCGGCAGCGAGCTCTGGGCAGAGGCGGCTGAGCCCAGCCAGGCGCCGACATTGACTTGACTCGCAAGAATCCGAACAAAAGAGGCGAATAGCTCGAACCGTCCGGCATGCGTCGTCCGTGGAACTGAATGAGCGCGCCCTTGCAGGATCAGGATCCGGCCTACCGACCGCCCCCGAAATTATTTGCGGTCACCCCGTTCCGGTCTCAGCCAATCCACAGAAGAGCCAGAAGACCATGTTTGTGACCGATTCCGCCAGCCCGACTTCACTGCTTGGCCGGCCCTGCCGCCGCCAGGCAATGCGCACCCTGCCGGCGCAGGAGGCGCACGTCTCCGCCGCCCGTCACTTCGCGGCCGATTTGCTGGAGACCTGGAGTGTGCCCACAAGCGAGCGGGACTCCGCCGTTCTCATCGTCGACGAACTCGCCGCCAACGCCGCCCAGTACGGCCATGAGCGCATGACCCTGCTGCTCGCCCTCGACCACGACACTCTGCACATTGTGGTCACTGACTCCGGCGCGGCCGTGGAACGCCATCACCCCGACATCGCCCCCGACGAACACGGCCGTGGCACCGGCATCGTCCAGTACCTCGCCCAGTCGACCGAGATCCACCAGACACGCAGCGGCCGCGAAGTCCGCGCCTGCCTGAGGTGCTCGCCATGACCGGACCGTACGCTCCGCACGAACTGCGACCCCCTGCCGGGGCCGGCACTGCAGCACAGCGACGGGCTACCGGGGGCGGCCGCGGCGCCGGGTCACCCGACGCCCCCGCCGAGTGGGTCTTCGCGACCCACAAGCCGTGCCCCACCGACGGCCGCCCGGGCCCGGTCCACGTACCCATGCGGTCCACGGCACACCCATCGGCCCTCGATCACGGCGGCCCCCACCACGACACGGTGCTGTGTCAACGCTGCGGCGCCGGCCCCTGCGTACCGGCGGAGGTGTGAGCGTGGACGTCACCCCGAACAGCGGCAAGGGCATCGACGCCCCGCCCCCGCACGAGGCGTATACGAATGCGCCAGATCTGCGCCGCGAGATGCACCAAGTGCTCGCCCTCGGAGCCGAACGCGACGGCCGCCAGGCCAGGCCCCTCACACGGCCCCCAATCGATGCGACGGCCGCCGAACGCGCCTGGCTGCTACGCCGGACCGCCCTCGTGGACCGGATGGCCCTGGACGACCCCGGCCCCGGCCCGGTCGCAGAAACCGCCGAACAACTCCTCCGCCACGACCGCCGCCATCCCGACCTGGCGGCCGGCCCGCACCACTCCGACACCATCACGCTCGCGTGGCCGGCCCAGATGAGCCACGTGCATGACCGCCAGTTGCCACAGCCCGCCACCAGTGACAAGGAGCCACAGAACATGGGTGGAAAGCAGAAGACACTCGCCATACTTGCCGGAACCGTGCTGGCAGCCGGACTCACCAGCCCGGCCTTCGGGTCCACCACCGCTCACTCGCCGGCCCTGCGCACCGCCGCGACGAGGTCGGGGATGTCGGTCGTGGAGTGGAACCGCGAGCTCATCACCATCCTCGGCGATCCGAAGGCGCAGCCGTCCACCGTCCAACCCACGCGCAGCTTCGCGCTTCTCCAGGCCGCCGAGTACGACGCCGTGGTATCGATCACCCGGGCCGGCCCCGCCTACGTGTTCTCGGTGTCGGCGCCAGGAGGCGCTCGTGCGGATGCCGCAGCGGACCAGGCAGCCCACGATGTGCTGGTCGCCCTGTACCCGGCCAAGCGCGCAGGCGTGGACCAGCGGCTGAGCAGCCAGTTGTCCGCGATTCCGGGCGGCCCGGGCAAGCAGGCGGGCATTGGTGTGGGAGCCGCGGTCGCCCGCCGACTGATCAGCCTGCGGTCCAACGACGGGTCCTCAGCCGAGCCGCCGCGGTTCCGCCCCGGCAACAAGGCCGGTGACTACCGGCCCACCCCTCCCAAGTCCCCGGCACCGGTGTTCACCAACTGGGGCTCGGTCAAGCCGTTCGTGCTGGCCAGCGGACGCCAGTTCCGCCCGGCACCGCCGCCGGCCGTGAGCGGCGCCGCCTACGCCACCGCCTTGAACGAGGTCAAGAGCCTGGGGAGCAAGACCAGCACCACCCGCACCCCCGATCAGACGGCAGCCGCGAAGTTCTGGGCGGCGGCACCCGTCTGGAACGTCTGGAACCAGGTCGCGCAGGGCCTTGTCACCTCCCAGAACGCGAGCCTGGAGAAGGCGGTGAAGGTCTTCGCCCGGCTCGACCTGTCCCTCGCCGACACCACAATCGCGATGTACGACGCCAAGTACGCCTACCGCGTATGGCGGCCCGTGACCGCCATCCGGCTCGGCGGTACGCACTACAACCCGAGCATCGTCGGCGATCCCAACTGGACCCCCCTGCTGCCGACCGCACCGGATCCGTCCTATCCCGGCGCTCACGGCGCTCTCAGCCAGGCTGCGGCAACGACGCTCGCCGGGTTCTACGGTGCGCGGCATCATCTCGCGGTGACATCGAAGGGCGTCACCCGAACCTTCGCCGGCTTCCAGGACGCCGCCACCGAAGCGTGGCTCAGCCGGATCTGGTCCGGCCAGCACACGTCCCTCGACAACCGCGCGGGCCAGCAACTCGGCACCCAGGTGGCCGATTTCGTGGCGCGTCATCTCTGACCGCCCCCGCCGCGCGACAACCATGCACAGCATGGCAGTGGCCAGAAGCCAGTGGTCCCGGCGCATCGGGTACCACTGGCTCGGACCACGCTCAGAGAGCGGCCATCCTCCACGCCGAGGGCCCGCAGCTGCTGGCCGGCAGGCCGGATGTCCGCCCACAAGAAGTCCTGGCTTCCTATCACCGCGACGCACTGACTGAATGACTGTCGCGGTCGGACCCGCCCGACCGCCCCACGTCGCTGAGCGCGGGCCTGCCCATGTCACTGTCGGCGGACCCGAAATCGAGGGCCTCGCTCGGAGTCCCCGCAGGTACCTCAACACCCCCCGGGTCTGCAGGAGCTTCGAACCGCCGACCGCATCCCCAAGCAGCTCACAGCCGAGTGACCACTGCCGCCGCAGGTAGGGCCCACCCGCCGTCCGGCGAGGCAGGATCGGCCGCAGGCCGATGTCCCTGGGGCCGTGCGTCCGCGCGCCGCGTGCAGCACGATCTGCGCGCGCATCCGCAGCCGGTGCTCGGTCTTGTGGCCGTAGGCCATCTTCTCAAGCCGGGGGCGCTCGGCGGCGGTCCCGTCCTGACCTGGGCTCTCAGCGCGCTGCGATGCCCTGGCCCTGGTAGATCTCGTCGTAGTAGTGGATCACCATGGGGCGGGGCCGCGCAGATGGGTGACGTCGAATTCCTCGATCGTCTTGATCGCGGGGAAGCGGGCGGCCCGTACTCTCGCCTCGCCGCCGTGTGATTCGCGGGCGGAGACCTCGCGTTGGAGGCAGGCGACGAGGTATTCGGCGTGGGTCCAGGACTCCTTGCGGGCGCGTTCGGCGAGCCGGTCTGCGGCGTCCAGCAGGGCCGGGGCCTTCATCGCGCGGGAGAGCAAGGCGGGGTCGGCGGCCGTCTGGGAGCCGGTCCTGCGGCCCGCTGTGGTGCTTTCGGTCGGGGCGGTGGTGGTGCGGGGCATCAGCCGGCCTCCCTGTCGCCGCCGCCTTCGATGACGGTGAACATCCGGTCATAGGAGCCGAGTTCGCGTTGCTCGACCTCGACGAGCGGGCCAGAGGGATCCTGGGCTGTCGCCTGGCGTGCGGCCTGCTGATGGTGCTGCAGCTGTCCGCGCATCGTCTTGCCCGCCTCCGCGTGGTCGGGATCGGTGATGGTCTGGTGGCGGGCCCAGCAGCGGGGGTGGCGGGCGACGATCACGCCGCCGGGCGACAGCGCGAGGACCTTGTCGTTGTCGCTCAGCACGGTGACGATGCGGCCGATCGCGTCGGGGTGCACGGAGTAGTCGTTGGTGTCGACGCGGACGTAGTGGTCGCGGCCGATCCGGGTCTGCATCCGCCACCAGGCGGGCGGGGTCGACGGGCGACAGGGTGAGCATCCCGGCCCGGTCGGCCTCCCACCGCTCGGTGGGGCGGGTCTGCAGGGTGCGGTGGACGCGCCGGTTGGCGACGGCCAGCCAGGTGGTCAGCTGGGTGTTGAAGTCGCCGGGGCCACTGAACGTGCGGCCGCTGAGGTCGGTGTTGGCTCCGCAGAAGAGCACCACGGCGGCCTTCTCTCCGGTGGTGGCAGCGAAGTCCTGGCCCGGGCGTTGGCGTACTGGGACCCGCACGGGCGCACGTCCGCGCCGTAGCCACGGAGCCCGGCCACCTTGACCGCGGGGGCCGGTGGTGGGCAGGTGCCGGTCGGTGGTTGTCGACGGGCCCGCCGTGCTCGTTCGAAGGACTCGCTCGGTAGTGATCCGGTACTGGGTCGGGAGCGTCAGACCGGAGGCTGGGTCATGACCACACCGGCTCTGCGCTCACCCCCCAAATGACCTTCGTGGGGCGGGTCCTTCCGGTGTCGTCCGTCCCGACGACGGTGCTCGCTCAAGGCGCAGAGAAGCCGGCACGGGTCGGCGTATACGTCCGCAGCATTCTCAACCGCGCATTCCTCTTGATCGTCGAGGAAGACCGCAGGGGCCGCTCGGTGACCTCCGAGGCTGAGCGTCGTGAGGCTCAGCGCGCCGTTGAAAGGCGCCAGAATCTATCGAAGGAGCACGTTGATCAGCGACGTTCTGCACCGTGGACATGTCCTCACGAAGTACGGGGACCAGCTTCGGCAGGCCCTCGGCCAGGTCGGACGCATCTCCTCGTCCGACTCCGGGTTGACCCCTCCCTTCGAACTGCCGGCACCCTCGTCCGCTCTGAGCGAGTTCTTCGCCGTCGCCGATCCGCGCTTCGCGGAGCTGGGCGTGGTGGGACGGACCAGGCTGCTCCTGCTCGACCTGATGGGCAATCCGGCCACCCGTACGGTCAAGACCCTGGCCTCGCTGGTGATCGTGGCCCGCGCGGTGCTGCACACCGAGCGGACCGGCGAGCCGGTGATGATCGTGACGCCCTCCTCGGCGAACAAGGCAACGGCTCTGCGGGACGCGGTGCTCCGCGCGTACCGGACCGGCCTCAGCGACCCGGGCAGACTGCGGATCGTCACCGTCGTCCCGGAGACCGCCCGGCCGAAGCTCTGGTCCTCCGCCCTGAGCGAGGACACCGCCCTGGCCGCACGCAACCCGATGTGCGTGCTCGCGCCAGGTGGGCTCGGGGTCAAGCCCCTCACCAAGCAGGTGGTCGACACCACCGCACAGGAACTGGCCTCCCGTACCGGGTTCCGGCTCTGGCACACCCTGGACCTGATCAACTACCAGTGCTCTGACGCCGTCCGCGCCTTCGCCGAGCGCGCCGAGCTGCCGCAGGCACCCGGCGTCACCCGGGCGCACGCGCACGCGGTGTCGAGCGCCTTCGGCCTGCTGGGCCACCACTTCGGGACCACCCTGCTGCCCGAGACATCGGCGGCGCCGCAGTACTTCCTGGTGCAGCACATGGCGACGCCCGACATGGTGCTCAGCCTGTACGACACGAAGGCACCGGAGTACCGCTTCGATCCCGCGACCGGGCTGCACCACCAGCACGAGGACCCGCACTACCCCGTCACGACCTTCGACCCGGCCGAGAACCTCGAACCGACCTTCTACACCCGCTCGCCCGCGACCTCACCCGCAATGAACGAACTGATCCGCACGCACGGCGGAGGCGGTGTGGTCGTCTCGCTGCACGAGTGCCTCTCCCGGTATGGCGAGATCCGGGCGCTGCTCGCGGGCGCGGACATCGATCTGCCGATCGACCCTCGTGAGCTGCGCGAGTGGTCCCTGGTGATGGCCCTGACCGGCGTCCTCACCGGCATCGAGCGCGGCCTGCTCGACACCGACGAGGTCGTCGTGCACGGGTCCGGCTCGTACGCCGTCCAGGACTTCACGCCCATCCCGGACGGGCAGCTGTGTGCGATCGCCGGTACCGAGCAGCTGCGGCAGGTCCTCTTCAACGCGGCGAACGCGAGGACCTCCTGATGACCTCCGTACCGCTCTCGGCCTGGGCGAGGTATCGATGGGCCACCGGCACCGGGGGCTGGGCCCAGGTTCGGGAGCGCTGGGCGGACCTGCCCGGACGCCGCTTCGTCCACCAGGTCCTCAGCTCGGCCGAGGGCCGACTCTCGCTGGCGTACCAGGGCTGTCCTGAGGGGACGACCTACCTCCTGCCCCACCTGCGGAGCCAGATGTCGGCCCGGGTCGGCGCGGTCTCCGCCTCGGATCAACAGCCCTCCACCTGGCGCCAGATGCTCCGCGCGGCGCACCGGCCCACGGCAGACCTGCTGGTGCTCGGCTGCTCGCGCGAGCGGGTCCGCCAACTGCCGGCCGCCCGGTCGGTGGTGCTGCCCTTCCGGATCAACATGATGCTGGACATCAACGCCGAAGCCGTCCACAGCAGCGTCTCCGGCAACGAGCGGCGTCAGTTCGCGAAGCTGCGCCGGAGCCACGGGTGGACCTGCGAGGTCGGCACCGACCTCCCGGACCTGCAGTTCTTCTACCGGCGGATGCATATGCCCACCATGGCGTCCCGGCACGGTGAGGAGGCCCGCAGTACTGACTGGGACATCGCCCTGCACGCGTTGTTCCGGCACGGACTGGTGCTGTTCGTCCGGGAGGGCGACAGGCGGGTGGCAGGCGTCCTGGCCAGGCTTGAGGACGGCGGCCGGACTCTCTGGATGCGCCTGCTCGGCGTGCTCGACGGTGCCGAGGAGCACTATCGCAGTGGTGCGGTGAAGGCGGTGTACTACTTGACGATGGAGTGGGCGGCCGAACACGGCGTGACCCGCGTCAACTTCTCCGGCGGCGACCCGTTCCCCGGCCAAGGCGTCTACCAGTTCAAGCGCCGGCTGCATCCGACGGTCGCCCACCCGAAGGACCACTTCCGCAACCGGCGGGTGTACCTGAGGGCGACCAGGGACACCCCGGCGGTCCGCGACTTCCTGGTCGCCACGCCCATGATTACCGTCGACGGCTCCGACCGGATCGTCGCCACGCACTTCTTCGACAGCACGCGCCCGCCCCGCACCGACATCCGCGCCGACGGCCCGGGTGTGCACGAGGCGCGAGCGATCGATCTGGACGAATTCCTGACCGGTGTCTGACCGGTTCGATCTGGGGGGTACGAAAATGCAGGCACCTGTCGTGGGCCTCGCCGACGAGCTGTCCGAGAGATTGGTCCACAGCGGGTTCGGGCCGTTCTACGGGACCCCGTGCGGGATCCTGGCGCCGCTGTTCACCGCGATCGACCACCGCACCGGGCTGCGCCCAGTGGTCCGCGAGGACAACGCGGTGGGCCTGGCGGCCGGAGCCGCACTGGCCGGACGGGCGCCGGTCGTCCTGATGCAGAACTCCGGCCTGGGCCAGTCCGTCAACGCCCTCGCCTCCTTGGTCGTCCCGTACAAACTCGCGATGCTGCTGATCGTCAGCCTGCGGGGGGTGGACCCCGATCCGACCCAGGAAAACCTGGTGATGGGCAGAGTCACCGAGCCGCTGCTGGGCAGCCTCGGCATCGAGACCGCGACCCTGGACGCGGTGACCGGCCTGGCCGAGCAGGCGGCCTGGGCGCACAAGGTCGTCGTCCAGCAGTGCCGTCCGGCGGCACTCCTGGTGCCCCCGAAGGCGTTCGGATGGCGGCCGTGAACAAGACCTCTGCCATCCGCGCGGTCATCGAGGCGACCACCGAGGAGCCGATCGTGTTCACCACCGGCTACGCGTGCCGGATCGCCCAGGAAGTCCTGGACCGCCCTAACCACTTCTACATGACCGGATCGATGGGCCTGGCCTCCTCGATCGGGATCGGCATCGCGGAGCAGACCGGCCGCCCCACCGTTGTCGTGGACGGCGACGGGAGCCTGTTGATGAACCCGGCCGGCCTGGTCACCGCAGGAGCGCTGGCCTCACTACCGCTGGTGCACGTCCTGCTCGACGACGAGAGCTACGCCTCGACCGGCGGCCAGCACGTCCCCTCCTGGGGCACCGACTTCGCGCTGCTGGCCCGGAGTTGCGGCTACGCGCGAGTGGACCGGATCGAGCGGATCGCCGATCTGGTGGCCACACTGAGCACGGTGGCCGCCAACTGTGCGGCGCCCACCTTCCTGCACTGTGTCCTGACCGAGGAGGACCCGCCTATCCCGCCCCGGGTGGACGGCGACCTCGCCGCACACGCGGCCCGGTTCGCCGCCGCCGTGAGGAAGTCGGTGCCGTGTTGAGCCCGCTGTCTGAGAGATCGGCCCGGCCGGGCTGGACGACGGCGGCATGGTGGCAGCGGCCGGTGGGGCCGGTCTACCTTGCCTCGCTGGCGCTGTCGCTGGGCAAGGGCGCGTGGTTCACCTGCTGGGCGATGTTCTTCCTGCACTCGGTCGGGCTCTCCACGACCGAGTTCGGCTTCGGCATCACCGCGGCGGGCGTGCTCGGCATGCTCGCCGGCGGCCCGCTGGGCTATCTCGCCGACCGGCTGGGCGCGCGGGAGACGCTGATCGCGCTCGGGGTGGTGCAGGGGCTGGCGATTCTCTCCTACACGCTCGTGCACGGATTCTGGCCGGCCGTGTTGGTGACCTGCGTGATGATCGCCGCCGACCGTGCCACCCCGGGCATCCGCATCGCGCTGATCTCCGGGCTGACCACGGGCGAGGAACGGATGGAGAGCATCTCCACCAATCGGGCCATGACCCAGGGCGGCATCGTGGTGGGCGCGTTGGCGGGCGCCTACGTGCTCGCCCTCGACAACTCCATCGGCTATCTCGGGCTCGTCCTGGTCTACGGCACGTCCGCCATCGGCTGCTCGGCACTTCTTCGGCGGGTGCCTCACGTGGAGTCGCTGAACGAGCGCAAGGTGCGCCGCAACGTCCTCGTGCTGCGCGACCGCCCGTTCCTGCTGATCACCCTCTTCAACGGCGTGCTGGCGCTCAGTTGGGGGATGCTCGACTCCGGCGTGCCACTGTGGATCACCCAGCACACACAGGCCCCGCTCTGGGTCATGGGCGTGTTGATGGGTGCCAACGCGGTGGTAGTGGTCCTGTTCCAGAACCGAGTCAGCCGGGCGGCGGTGACCGTGCGCGGCGCGGCGCGGTTGGGGCTGTGGTCGGGCGTGCTGTTGGCCGTCTCGTGCGTCGCCTTCGCCGGTACCGACGACGGCTCCGGCACGAGGGTGCTCCTGCTGCTGGCCGTGGGGGCGGCGGTGCACGTGGTGGGTGAACTGTTCTTCGTCAGCAGCGGGTTCGGGCTCTCGGTGGCGCTCACGCCCGACGACGCGCACGGCGAGTACCAGGGGATGTTCTCCACCGGCCAGGCCGCCGCCTTGACCTTTGCCCCCGGCCTGATGACGGTACTGCTGGTCGACGGCGGCGTGGCAGGCTGGTTCGTTCTCGCCGGGGTCTACCTGGTCGGCGGGGTCGGCACCCTCGCGGCATCCCAATGGGCCCAGCGCAGCGGTCGCGGCGCGGCTGAGCGAAGTGCGGCATGACGGGCGGACGCGTCCGGCTCGGCGCCCTGGTACTGCCCGACCGCCCCGGGCCGGGTGGGGTCGAGGTGTGGCGCCGGGTCGAGGACCTCGGCTTCGACCACGCCTGGACGCTGGACCACCTCTCCTGGCGCCTCCCGCCGGACCAGCCGTGGTTCGACGCGCTGACGACACTGACCGCCGCCGCGGCCGTGACCAGCAGGATCGAGCTGGGGACCCTGGTCGTCTCGCCGAACTTCCGACACCCGGTGGTCACGGCCAGGCAGGCGATGACCCTGGACCACGTGAGCGGTGGGCGATTCGTACTCGGCGCGGGCGCCGGAGCGGTCGGAGCCGACAGCAGGGCGCTGGGCGGACCCGCCCTGTCCCCGGCCGAACAGGCCGTGCGGTTCGAGGAGTTCGTGTCGCTGACCCACATGCTGCTGCGCGAGCCGACGACCACCTTCACCGGCGGCTACTTCTCCGCCCATGGCGTCCGGATGGTCCCCGGCAGCTTGCGGCCGGACGGGATCCCGCTCGCCGTCGCAGCGACGGGCCCGCGAGGGATGCGCCTGGTGGCGGAGTACGGCGACACCTGGATCACCATCGGCGATGCTCGCACGCCGGGCGGGCAGAGCGAGCGCGAGGCCTTCGGCACCCTGGGCCGCCAGCTCGACCGGCTGGCTGCCGCGTGCGAGCAGGTGGGCCGGTCGCTGACCGGGCTGCGCAGGCTGGTCAATCTCAGCCGCGCGGTGGAGGACCCGTACGGGTCACCGGAGCGGCTGGTCGAGCTGGTCGGACGGTGTGCCGACATGGGCTTCACCGACGTGGTGGTGGCCTTTCCGCGACGCGAAGGCGTCTTCGCGGGAGACATGTCCGTGTTCGAAGAGGCGGTGTCGCGTCTGCGATGCGATCCCGTCCGAGGAGGGAACGACTGATGTGCGGTTTCGCGGGTTGGCTCGATTTCGCCAGGGATCTGCGCGGTGAGCAGGCCGTGCTCGACACCATGACCGACACGATGCGCGGGCGTGGACCTGACGGCCGCGGAACCTGGTTGGGGCGGCAGGCGGCACTCGGCCACCGGCGGCTCGCCGTGATCGACGTGGCCGGCGGCGCGCAGCCCATGACGGCCGAGGTGGGCCCGGACGGTTCTCCCGTGGTGCTGGTGTACGCCGGGGAGGTGTACAACTTCCGCGAACTCCGGGCCGAGTTGGCCGGGTCGGGGCACACCTTCCGGACCAGGTCGGACACCGAAGTGGTGTTGCGCGCCTACATCGAGTGGGGGGCCGGTTGCGTCGAGCGGCTGAACGGGATGTTCGCCTTCGCCGTCTGGGACTCCGTCCGCGAGGAGCTGGTACTCGCCCGGGACCGACTGGGGGTCAAGCCGCTCTACTACGCCCCGCAGCGCCACGGCGTCATCTTCGCCTCCGAGCCCAAAGGCATTCTGGCCAACCCGGCGTTCACCCCCACCATGTCGGCCGAGGCGCTGCCCCTCTTGCTCAACCCGAGGCTGGCCCTCGCGGGCGAGACGCCGATCAACGGCCTACGCGAGGTCAAGCCCGGTCATGTGGTGCGGATAGACCGCCGCGGCTGCTTCGAGTCCCCGTACTGGCTGCTGGTCAGCCGGCCGCATACCGAGGACCTCGACAGCACGGTGCGCGGGGTGCGCGAGCTGCTGGAGGACATCGTCGAGCGGCAGTTGGTGGCCGACGTACCGAGGGCGGCGATGCTGTCCGGCGGCCTGGACTCCAGCGCGACAGCCGCGTTGGCCTCCCGCAGCCTGGCCCGCACGGGCGACGGCCCGCTAGCCACGTATTCGGTGCGGTTCGCCGGCGAGGAGCAGGACTTCCGGCCCACCGTGCTGCGGCCTGAACGGGACGCACCGTACGCGGCGTTGATGGCAAGGCACCTCGGTACCGACCACGTCGAAGTGGTACTGGACGCCGAAGAGCTGGCGGCCGCCACGCCCTTTGCCCGACAGGCCCGTGACCTGCCGAGTCTCGGGCAGTTCGACACCTCGATGTACCTGATGTTCGCGGCCCTGCGCGAGCGGTCGACGGTGGCGCTTTCCGGCGAGGCCGCGGACGAGGTGTTCGGCGGCTATCCGTGGTTCCACGACCCGAGCACCGTCTGGCGGGAGACTTTCCCCTGGCTCGGCAATGCGCCGAGGCTCGCGGATTGCCTCGCGCCGGACCTGCGCAAGGCCCTGCGACCGGCCGAACTGGAGGCCGACCGCTACGCCACCCTGCGCGCCCAGGTACCGCGACTGGCGGGCGAGGAGGGCATCGACGCGCGGATGCGGGAGGTGCTGTTCCTCAGCCTCCAGGGGCCGCTGGCGATGCTGCTGGATCGTAAGGACCGGATGAGCATGGCGGTCGGTCTGGAGGTCAGGGTGCCGTTCTGCGACCACCGGCTGCTGGAGTACGTCTGGAACGTGCCCTGGACGCTGAAGACCGCCGACGGCCGGGAGAAGAGCCTGCTGCGGATGGCCGTCGCGGACCTGGTGCCCGAGGAGATCCTCATCCGGCCCAAGTCCGCCTACCCGGCCCTGCACGACCCCGCCCACGACGCGGCCGTGATCACCGCCGTGCGGTCCATGCTCGACGACCGCACCTCCCCGCTGGCCGGCCTTCTCGACCACGGCAGGGTGGCGGAGCTGGTCGACGGGCAGGGGCCGACCATGACGCACGCCAGCACCGCGCACCTGCTGATCCCACTGCTGGAAACGGACGTCTGGATGCGGAAGTACGGGCTGACCGTGGCTTGAGCACTCAGAACGTGGGGACGGACCGCGCCGCACCTGGATCAGCTGCGAATCCGGCGTATGTCATCATGCAGGGTCAATACATCAGTCGTTCACGCTCACGGGACCAGGAGCGAACGGGGAACATCGACCAGGCGGACTCAGTGCCGAGGTCGACGCAGGGGGGGCAAGGTGCTTCATTTCAATATTCTTGGGAGCCTTGAAGCTTGGTCCGACGGCTCGCGGCTCCACCTCGGCGGAGCGATTCACGAACGTGTTCTCCTGAGTCTGCTGCTGGAACCGGACCGGACTGTCCCGGTCTCCTGGCTGGTGCAGGCGGCGTGGAACGACGAACCGCCCATGACCGCCACCCACCAGGTCCGCAAGGCCGTTGCCGATCTTCGTTCTCGCATTCCGAACGGCAGCGATGTCATCGTCACCGACGGTCAGGGGTATCGAGCCGTATTGGGCGGCGCCGGGTTGGACCTCTGCGAGTTCGGCGACCGCACGGGTGAAGCAGACCGGGCTGTCGCCGAAGGCCGGCCCTCCGATGCCATCGCCGCTCTGCAGAGCGCCCTCGCGTTGTGGCGTGGCCGCATGTCCGGTCTTGGCAGCGTCGCGCTGGAGGCCGCCGCGGCCAGGCTCGAGGAACGGCGGGTAACCGCAGCCGAGCAGGTCTTCGAGTTGTGCCTGCGTGCGGGTCACGCCGGAGGGCTGGTCGCCGACCTGCGGGACCTGGCCGCCCAGCACCCCTTTCGCGAGTCCCTGCACGCCCAGCTGATGCTGGCTCTGTATCGCAGTGGACGCAAGGCCGAGGCACTGGACGAGTACCGCAAGATCCGAGAACTGCTCGTGGAGGAACTCGGGATCGACCCCGGCCCCCAGCTGAGCAGCCTCTACGAAGCGATTCTCCGCGAGGCCCCGGAACTGAGCATTCCCACGGATGTGATCACGGAACCGCCGGAGCCGGCCGCCGCGACCACGGACACACCCGAGCATGCCCACGCCCCGTGCACGCTGCCCTATGACTTGTCCGACTTCACCGGCCGAGAGGGTGAACTGCGCGCATTGCTCGACTGCATGACCGGCAGCCAGGAGTCGCGCGGTCACTGCCGGGTCGTAGCGATCGACGGGATGGGAGGCAGCGGCAAGACATGTCTCGCCGTGCGGGCCGCTCACCAGGTGGCCGCCGATTTTCCCGACGGCCAACTCCACATTGATCTGCGTGCGTTCACCCCCGGCGAGTCCCCCATGTCGCCGACCGCCGCACTGGACAGTCTGCTGGGCGTACTCGGGGTGCCCAGTGACCGCATCCCGGGCGATCTGGAGGGACGGAGGGCGCTGTGGCGCTCTCAGTTGGCCAATCGCCGCATGCTGCTCGTCCTGGACAACGCCGTGGACACGAGCCAGGTGTATCCGCTGCTTCCGGGCTCCCCCGGATGTCTGGTGTTGATCACCGGCCGGAAACGGCTGATGGATCTCGACGGCGCCGCATGGATCTCCATCGGTCCCATGGCCCCCGAGAACGGGACGCAGCTGATCGAAGAGGTCCTCGGGGCCGCTCGCACTGCCGCGGAGCCGGAGGCGGTGCAGGATCTCGTCCGGTTGTGCGGTGGGCTGCCGCTCGCCCTGCGCATCGCGGCCGCCCGGCTGCGCAACCGACCGCGCTGGACCGTGCGCTATCTCGTGGAGCGCCTGTGCGACGAGACGCGTCGTCTGGAGGAGTTGAGCGCGGGTGAGCGCAGTGTCGCCGCCACGCTGCAGCTCTCGTATCAAGCGATGGACGAGGAGCACCGCACCGCGCTCCGGCTGCTGGGCCTGTACGGCGACGCTGACATCAATGTGTATACGGGTGCCGCCCTGTTGGCGACGGACATCTATGGCGCGGAGCAGATTCTGGAGCGGTTGCTGGACGTGCATTTGCTGCAACAGTCCCACATAGCCGTGTACAGGTTCCACGACCTCGTGCGCAATTTCGCCCAGAGCCTGAGTTCTCCGGCCACCGCGCACGACAACGCGATGGCCGTCGAGCGTCTGCTCGGCTACTACTGGAGGGCGACGGAGGCTGCCTGCGACGTGCTCTTCCCCGGGCGCACCCGCAACCCCGCGGTCATCACGCCCTATGCAGGCGAGGTCCCGGTGTTCACGACCACGGCGGAGGCGACCGACTGGTTCAACCGGGAGCGTGCCAGCCTCATCGCCGCGGTGGAACTCGCCGACCAGAAAGGCCTGGACGAGTACACGGTGTGGCTCATCAGGAACATCGTGTTCTGGCTTAACTCCGTCGGTCGCTTCGACGAGTTCAAGCAGCTCAGTCAGCTGGCGGTCGCGACGGCGCGGCGTAGCGACGACCTCGCGGCGCTGGGGAGCAGCCTGTCCAGTCTGGGTGTCGCATGCTGGCGGCTGGGTCACCTCGACGAGGGGATCCAGTCGGCCAAGGAGGGACGCGATGTCGCCGCTCAACTGGGCGACCAGCGGACCGAGTCGCACAGCGAGTCCATGATCGGCCTGTTGCTGACGGTGCAGGGTCAGCACCCCGAGGCCCTGTCGCATCTGGAACGCGCCATCGCCCTGGAACGCGAGTTGGACATCCCGCGAGCGGAGGCCGAGAGCCTCAGCAATCTCAGCACGCTACTCATGCAGTGGGGCAAGTACGAGGAAGCCGCTCTGGCCGCGCGGCAGGCGCTCGAGATCCATCGTTCGCTGGACTATCGCGACAATCATGTCATGGCCCTGACCGATCTCGCCTTCGCGTACGCGGGTCAGGGCAGATACGAGGAGGCTGACGAACAGCTCCGGCAGGCCCGTGCGCGCTGTGACGCGTCGAGCCCGCCGGGGGATGTGGCGTTGACCCTGGCATTGTCCGCAGAGGTCATCGAATGCCTCGGACGGTCCGCCGAGGGGCCGTTCCTGGCCGAGGAAGCCCTGGAGCTCGCCGCATTGAGCGGCAGCCCCACACGTCAGGCGAAGGTCGAGAACCTGGTCGGTCGACTGTACCGCCGGCGCAAGGGCTTCGAGCGGGCGATGGCACTGCACACCCATGCGCACGAACTGGCCGTCGCCATGCGATACCGAACCGAGGAAGCACACGCGCTCTACGGCATGGCGGAGGCGGCGGCAGCCTTCGGCGACGCGGAGGCTGCCGCTGGTCACGCCGCGAAGGCGGAGGAGCTGCTCCGCTCCATGGGCTCGTCGGGGCACGCGGCCTGGTGCCTCACGGGGTGACGGTCGCCGGCCCCTGGTGGTCCGCGACGATCAGGTGGTCGGCATGCCCCGTGCCGACGCTGGGCGCCACCACACCTACGGCGCCCAGCGCCAGGATTGCCCCCGCAACGAGGCCGACGGTCTTCGTAAGAACGACCCGCATGTGATCTCCCGTAAATGCTCAGTGGTGGTTTCCGCAGCACCGCCAAGGATTGCCGGACCCGCTCCCGAACCAGTCCCATCAAGATCCCTCCGAGGTTTCTCCACGCCGGAGTGAGCCAATACGGACAACCTTGCCCATCGATCCCGTACGGGATTCAAATACGACGTCGTCGCAATCACCGGACGGGTCAGCAGCGGCGCCCGAGGGCGTCCTCTGTCGGGACCTTGCTGATGTCAGGTTGTGGGTCGGGGAACTGGACGCTCTGCACGAGCGGTTCATGTACTGGTTCAACCGGGAGGAGCCGCGTCAGTCGGCACTGGCTCATATGCGGGGGCTGGTTGCTCCGTTGGAGCGGAAGAACGGCTGGACGTTGGCACCTCGGAGACCGCGAGGCGGTCCTGATCGTCGATGACACCGGCTTCCTCAAGAAGGGCATCCGCTCGGCCGGCGTGCAACGCCAGTACTCCGGCACCGCCGGACGCACGGAGAACAGCCAGATCGGCGTCTTCCTCGCCTACGCCACCGACCGCGGACGCACACTGATCGACCGCCGCCTGTATCTGCCCGGCGATGGTCCGCCGGGCCATCGCCGACCGGGTCCCGTTCCGGTGGGTGACGGCGGACGCCGCTTACGGCTTCAGCAAGAGCCGGCGGTTCGAACTGGAGCAGGCCGACGTCTTCCACGTCATGGCCGAAACGCCGTTCCTGCGGCGACGGTGCCCACGGTCGGCGGATCTATGACTGGGCCCGCATCGAGGTGCGGCCCTGGCACCGCGAGGATCGCCGACACTGGGTCCTCGCCCGCCGCAGCGTGAGCAGACCCGAGGAAGTCTCCTACTACGTCGCTTACTGCCCGACCGTTACCCCTGGACGAGCTGATCCGCATCACGGGCAGCCGCTGGGCCGTGGAGGAATGCTTCGAGACAGCGAAGCAGGAATGCGGTCTGGACGACTACCAGGTCCGCCGTTACCCGGGCTGGCACCGCCACATGACCCTGGCCGTGGCCGCCCACGCCTGCCTCACCGTTCTGCGCGCCCGCGAACTCGACGCCGACGAAGCAGAAACAGATCCTCCCAGCTCAACCGCCTCAGCTTCGCTGAGATCAGACGCCAACACCAAGCCCGCATCAGCCACTACGAACGACGCGGACACAGCCCCTAAAACTGCCCAGCACTCAGAACAAACACCGTTGCAGTACCAGTGGACTGAGGGCCCACCAGGCCTAGGCCACGTACTCGCGGTTCGGCACGGTGCAGCCGATTCGCGACGTGCATGGTGTTCGCCGAGCCCGGCCACTGTCGTGATCGGTTCGGACCGGCAGGACGGGAACGCCGCGGGAATGGGACGGGATGCCGTCCCTCGACGATGTTCTAGGCACACGCCACACCTCCACCGACGAGACGGGACCATGACCGTTCATTTCCCGGAGCGAGGCAGTTGCGCGGGTGGCTCTGACGCGTCGCGCCTCAAGTTTCCCGACGTCTGCTACCGGCGGTTCCACGGTGAGTAGCTCTTCTCAGGAGGGGACGACCGCCTGCCTTGTGGAGGGCGAGTTCGATAGTTCAACGAGGGAGCTGTCTATGCCAGACATCGTTCTGGATCGATTCCACTCCGGTGCGTGGCACATCGCGCCGGGTCGCGGGGACACCTCCGCCGCCCCAGAGGAGAAGTACCTGGGACACCTCGCAGACCTTGCCGAGGTGCTCGGCGAGCACCTCGGCGAGGTGGCGATCAGATCGATCGACGCCAGCTGGGAGGGGGACGCGCTGGACGGAGCGGATCTCCTGGTGCTCACGCTGCCCACGGCGGACGAGCCGCCGTTGACGGCCGGGGACCTGGCGTTGCTGCGCGGCCATCTCGCAGCCGGTCGGAACCTGCTGGTCCTCGGCGATTCCGCGATCGACACCGCGCCCTTCCCGCTGTCCGACCTGGTACCGGGGCTGGTCCTGGATCCCGACTTCGTCTCCGTCCGCCAGGAGCCGCCGACCAGCCACCTCCTGACCTACTCGGTTTCCGCCGATGTGCTGCCGGGTCATCCGGTGACCGAGGGCGTCGAGGAGTTGTACTTCCACCGGGCCAGGGGCCTGACCGTCACCGGCTCCGCTGTGACCGGGATCGCCGCACGGGACGGGCGCATCCTCGCCGCGGCGGGCGACGTGGGCGCCGGACGGATCGTCGTCGTGGGCGGCGGCGAGCTGTTCGCCCTGCCCTTCCTGGGGCGTGCGGACAACGCCAGGTTCCTGCTCAACACACTCACCTGGCTGCTCACCGGCCAGTGCGCCCCGGGCAGCTCAGAGTTGGCGAAGACGGTCACGCACGAGCGCTGCTTCTCGGTCCGCTCGTTCCCTCCCGAGGAGGATCTGGCGAAGATCGAAGGCTCGCACGTCGTCGACGCACGGCCGTACCGGTCCCTGCTGGAACGGATCGGCGGGGGCGCCCTGCCCGACCCCTACCGGGACCAGGCGGCCTTCCTGGTCGAGGCGGAGCTGCGCTTCGACGAGATACCGCGGGTGATCAGGGAAGCGGTGGCCACTTTCCGACACCGGTCCAACGACTACGAGGGGCTGCTGGTACGGGGGCTGCCGGTGGACGCGGAGCTGCCCGTGACCCCCGCCGACCCGGGGCTTCGGGTGGACAAGCCGACGTGGCTGAGCGAACTCTGGCTGGCCGGATTCGCGTCCGCGCTGGGCTTTCCGCTCGCCTACCTCCAGGAGAAACACGGTCTGCTCTTCCAGAACGTGGCGCCCACGGCGCACAACGCGGCCAATCTCTCCTCGGAGAGCTCCGCGATCCTGCTGGACTTCCACACCGAGACGGCATTCCACCCGCACATGCCGGACTTCCTCATGCTGCACTGCCTGCGGAGCGACCACGACGGCATCGCCAAGACCATCCTGGCGAGCGTCCGGATGGCGCTACCCCACCTGAGCCTGGCGGACCGCTGCGAGCTGTTCCTCCCGCAGTTCCGGACAGGGGTGGACTACTCCTTCGGCAGTGCCAACGGAGTGCAGGGCAACGGCCCCACGCTGCCCGTTCTGTACGGCAATCCCTATGACCCGTACATGACCTTCGACCTCGATCTGATGGTCGGGGAGACGCCGCACGCGCAGCAGGCGCTCGAATCGCTCCGCAGCGCCGTCAACAAGGTGCAGCGCTGGGTCCGCCTGTCGCCGGGCGACCTGCTGATCGTCAACAACCGCCGTGCCGTGCACGCGCGTTCGGAGTTCCCCGCGCGGTTCGACGGCCGCGACCGCTGGCTGCAACGGGTGTGTCTGGTGAGCGACCCGGTGCCGTCGGCTGCCGACCGACGTGGCAGTGGACGCGTAGTCGAGACAGCCTTCGCCGTCTGACGAGGCAGGGCTATCCGAAACCGAATGAGGAGCCGAACAGTGATCGAGTCGTTCATCGACTTCTTCGAAGCACACGTGGCAGCCACACCGCACGCCACGGCCGTCGTGTCCGCGACGGGCACGCTCAGCTACTACGATCTCGACGCCTTGGCCCGCCGCCAGGCGCGCGAGCTGATTGACAGGGGAGTACATCCCGGGGAGTTGGTCGGCGTGTACGCCGAGCCCGGATCGGCAATGATCGCCGCGATCCTGAGTGTACTCAAGGCGGGCGCCGCCTATGTGCCGCTCGATCCCGAATACCCCGAGCAGCGGCTCGACTACCTGATAGAGGACTCGGGGATGTCGGCGGTGCTCGCCGAAGAGCGCCTGGCGCCGCGCCTGTCCGGCCGGGGTCTGCCCGTCATCGGCGTCTCGAGCTCGGCCGAGGCAGGGTCCGCTCCGGCCGTTGAGACGGTACGCCGAGGTCCGGACGACCTCATCTATGTCATCTACACGTCCGGATCGACCGGCCGCCCCAAGGGGGTGCGGGTCACCGAGGCCAACGTCGTGAATCTGCTGAACGCCGTGGGCGAGAGCTACAAGCTCTCCGAACGCGATGTCACGATCTTCACGCACTCCTTCACCTTCGACGCGTCCGTGCTGGAGATCTTCGCCCCGCTCGCTTTCGGAGCGAAGCTGGTCGTCGCGGCCGCCGAGGAGCGGCGGGACGCGGCGAAGCTCGTGGCCGCGGTCAAGCGGCACGGCGTGACGATCTGGGACATGGTGCCGGCCATGCTCGCTCAGGTCGTCGACCTGCCGGACTTCGCCGCCGATTGCGTGTCTCTGCGCCTGGCGATCTCCGGGGCGGACGTCCTGCCGCCCGGTCTGGCCCACCGGTTCCTGACCCTTGCGCCATGGTGCGAACTGCAGAACCAGTACGGCCCCACCGAAGCGACCGTCATCACCACCATCTGGCCCTGCACCACGGACACCGCGGCCGGGCCCGTGCCGATCGGATTCCCGATCGCCGGAACGTCCGTGCACGTCCGGGACGACCGGCTCGCACCGGTCGAGCCGGGGGAGATCGGCGAGATCTACACCGGCGGCGCCGGCGTCACAGCCGGCTACCACCGGCGGCCGGAGCTGACCGGGGAACGCTTCGTCACCGACCCGGACGGCCTGCGCCTCTACCGCACCGGGGACCTCGGGCGCCTGCGTGCCGACGGGGCGCTGGAGTTCCACGGCCGTGCCGACCGGCAGCTGGCCGTCCGCGGGTTCCGGGTGGAGCCCGGAGAGATCGAGGACGTACTCTGCGCCGATCCGGCTGTGCAGGCCGCGGCGGTGGTCACCCGCGGCAGCGGCAACGACGTGCTGCTGGGTGCCTACGTCACCCCGCCCGCCGACGGGGCGGTCCTGGTTCCCGCCCTCCGGCAGCGCGTCTGTGAGGCCCTGCCGGAACACCTGCGGCCCAACGTCTACGTCGTCATGGACAAGCTGCCGCTCGGGATCAGCGGCAAGGTGGACCACCGCGCGCTACCCGCCCCGCCTTCGACCCGGCCCGAGCTCTCGGTGCCCTACATGGCACCAGGTGACCAGGAAGAGCAGAAGGTGGCCGCCACGGTGGCGCAGATCCTGGGCCTGGACGAAGTCGGCGTCAACGACAACTTCTTCGAGCTCGGGGCGCACTCCCTGATCGCGACGAAGATCATCACGCGGGTAAGGGCGGAGTTCCAGACCGACATCCCGGTTTCGGTCGTGTTCGAGCACCCGACCGTGGCCGGTCTGGTCGGTTGGCTGCGAGCCAACGCCGACGCCGCCACGAAGGTGCAGGGGCCGACCCGTACCGACCGGACCGGGCCGATCCCGCTCTCGCTCCCGCAGGAGCAGGTGTGGTTCCTGGGCAAACTGGTGCCGGACAGCATCGCGTACGCCACGCAGGCCTACCTCGACCTGCGCGGGCCGGTGTCGGTCGCGGTGCTGGAGGAGTCGCTCAGCGAGATCGTCCGTCGGCACGAGCTGCTGCGGACCGCCTTCGTCGAGGGCGCCGACGGGATGCCGGAACAGGTCATTCACCCGCCCTTCCCGGTGAGCGTCCAGTTCGAGGACCTCAGCGCCGAGCCGGAGGAGATCCGGGAGATCCTGGCGCTCGACCGGATGCAGACCATCGTGGCGCGCCCCTTCGACGTCGGCCGGCTGCCGCTGTTCCGCTGGGTTCTGTTCCGGCTCTCCGCGGACCACCACATGTTGCTGCTGGTCGAGCACCACTTCATCCACGACGGTTGGTCATTCGGCGTCCTGATGCAGGAGCTGCGCGAGTGCTACCGGGCCTTCAGCGAGGGCGGCCGGCCCTGGTTGCCGGAACTGCCCGTCCAGTTCGCCGGCTACGCGGTCTGGCAGCGGCAGTGGCTGGCCGGCGACGACGCCGAGCGGCAGTGGGAGTTCTGGCGGGAGAAGCTGCGCGGGGCCGAGGAACTGCTGCCCCTGCCGACGGACCGCCCGCGCCCCCAGGTGCAGAGCCATCACGGCGACGTCGTGATCATGCCGATCCCGGCCGACCTCTACCGGCGTATCCGGCTGCTCGGTGCGTCCACGGGCGCCACCGGATACATGGTCATGACGGCGATCTTCACCATGTTGATGAACCAGTACTCCGGCAAGACCGACATGACCATCGCGATCTCGATGGCGAACCGGCGGTTCGAGTCGACCGAGCGGCTGATCGGAATGATGATCAACGGCGGTCTGCTGCGCGCGGACCTGTCGGGCGACCCCACGTTCGGTGAGCTGCGCGGCCGCATCACCGAGGCGGCCCTCGACATCTACCGCCACCAGGACTTCCCGTTCTCGAAGCTGGTCGAGTACCTCAACCCGGAGCGCAACCTGGCGTACAACCCGCTGTACCAGGTCGCCTTCTCCTACCACGACGCCCGGGTCCCGCAGATGTCCCTGGGCGAGACCCCCGCAGAGATCCACTACCTGCAGAACTACAGCGCGAAGCACGACCTCGACGTCATCGTCATCCCGCGTGGAGAGCAGCTGGCGACGGTTCCCGGATCCGACCCGGCCGACGAGGTGCTGATGGAGTGGATCTACTCGACCGATCTCTTCGACCGCTCGACCATCGCGGCGATGGCGGAGGAATTCGTCGAGCTCTGCCGACGTGTCGTGGACTCACCCGACAAAACCCTGTCCGAACTGGTCGGGCGCGCTGCCGCCGACCCCTCCGCGTGAAGGCGTGACCATGAATACTGGCCTTGAAGTTGGTCCCGAGACCACGGCCGTCGCCCTCTTCGAACACCACGCCGCGCACCGGCCGGACGCGGTCGCCCTCGAGTTCGGCGGGGAGCACATCAGCTACGGCCAACTGAACGCGTGGGCGTCGCTCATCGCCCGAGGGCTGTGCGACGTGGGCACGGGTGCGCAGGCCGTGGTCGGCATCATGGCCCACCCCGGTCCGGAAATGGTCGCGGCGACCATCGCCGTGCTGAAGACGGGGGCGGCTTACGTGCCGCTCGATCCCTGCTACCCGCGCGACCGGCTGGCCTTCCTCGTGGCCGATTCCGGCATCACGTCGATACTCGTTCAGGCAGACCCGTCGGACAGTGCCGCCGGGCTGTCGGTGCCCACGGTGGCGGTGCCGGGCCGGTCCGAGGCGGGCGGGCCGGCGGAACCTCTGCTGCTCACCACGGCCAAGCCCGACGACCTGGCGTACGTGATCTACACCTCGGGGACCACCGGCAACCCCAAGGGCGTGGAGGTGACTCACGGAAACCTCGCCAACACCCTGCAGGTGATCCGTGAGCACAGTGGCTACGGCGCTCAGGACGTCGGCCTGTTGAAGTACTCGTTCAGCTTCGACTCGTCCGTGATCGAGATGTTCGCGCCGCTGACCAGCGGAGCCCGTCTCGTCATCGCGGCCGCGGACGAACGCAAGGACCCTTTCCGCCTGGCGGAACTCATCGGCACACACAAGATCACCCAGCTCGACTCCGTGCCGCTGCTGCTGGCGCAGATCCTGGAGGCCCCGGGCGCGGCGGAATCCTGCGCCTCACTGCGCGTCGTCGTCTCCGGCGGGGACGTGCTGCGGCCGGAGATGGTGAAGCGGTTCTTCGAGCTGTTGCCGAACGCCACCCTGCAGAACCACTACGGGCCGACGGAGACCACCAACGACTCCACGATCTGGTACGTCGATGCCGCCGCGGCGGACGAGTCGGTGCCGATCGGCTTCCCGGTCCGGAACACCTTCGTCTACCTGCTCGACGAGCAGCGCAACCCGGTGCCCCCGGGGACCGTCGGCGAGATCTACATCGGCGGCGCAGGCATCGCCCGTGGATACCGCAATCAGCCCGACCTCACCGCGGAGCGCTTCCTGCCGGATCCGTTCACCCCCGGCTCGCCGCGCATGTACCGGACCGGTGACCTGGGGCGGCTCCGGGGCGACGGTGCGCTCGAATTCCAGGGCCGGGCCGACCGGCAGTTGAGCATGCGGGGCTTCCGGGTCGAACCGGAGGAGATCGAGGCCGCGCTGATGAAGGATCCGACGGTGGCCCTGGCGGTGGTGACCGCGGGTGCGTCGGCAGCCGACCAGCGGCTCGTTGCCTACGTGACTGCGGCGGACTCCGAGGAGGCGCCCGACCCGACCGAGCTGCGCGCCCACATGGCGGAGCTGCTGCCGGCCCACCTGGTGCCGACGCACTACGTGGTCCTCGCCGACCTGCCGCTCAACGCGAACGGGAAGGTCGACTACCGGGCCCTGCCGGAACCCGGTGGCGAGCGGCCGGAGCTGCGCACCGAGTACGTGGCGGCTTCGACCGAGGTGCAGCGGCAGGTGGTAGCCGTCTGGCAGGACGTGCTGAACATCGAGCGGATCGGGGTGCGGGACAACTTCTTCGAGCTGGGCGGCCACTCGATCCTCGCGATCCAGGTCGTGGGCCGACTGCGCGCCGCCTTCGACGGACAGTTGCCCATGACGGCGATCTTCGGGAACCCGACCCCCGAACAACTGGCCACGGCGATCGAGGAGCGCGGGACCGCTGTGACGCGGGCGACCGACGACACCCTGCGCCAGGTGCTGGAGGCTGATGCGGAGCTGAGCCTCCACCCGATAGCCACCACTGACGCCGACCTGGGCCGGATGCGCGAACCGGAGCACATCCTGCTGACGGGAGCCGACGACTTCATCGGTGCCCACCTCCTCGCTGAACTGCTCGGGCGCACGTCGGCGACGGTGACCTGCCTGATCGGCGAAGGCGATGAGCGGCGGGCCAAGGCACGCCTGGCCGCGACCCTGCACAAGTGCGGGATCGAGCTGCCGCGGCCGCAGGACGTGTCGGTGATCGCCGGTGACCTTCGACTGCCCCGCTTCGGCCTCGGCGAACGGCGTTGGGAGGAGTTGGCGAACCAGATCGACGTGGTCTTCCACCACGGGGCGACGGAAAATCTGGCGCAGCCCTACACCGCGCTGCGTGCCGCCAACGTGTCCGGAACGCGGGAGGCGATCCGATTCGCTGCCCTCGGCAAGGTCAAAGCTCTCCACTTCACCTCCACCGTCTCGGTCATGCCTTGGAAGGCGGGCTCGGCCGAGCGGATCTGGCCTGAGCTCCCGGTGGAAAGCCCGGACGGCCTGGACTACGGTTTCGCCCAGTCCAAGTGGGTCGCCGAACAGCTGGTGGCCCGTGCGCAGAAGGCCGGAATCCCAGCGACGGTGCTGCGGATCGGCCGTGTGGTCGGCGCCGCGACCAGCGGGCGCTGGCCCGAGGACGACCTGGCGCGGATGCTGATCGTCGGCGGCGCCCAACTCGGCGCTGTACCCCGGCGCGCGGTCGCGGAGCCCTGGCTCACAGTCGAGTTCGCGGTGTCGGCCATGTGTTCCATCGCTCTGAGCGATGAGGTCTTCGGCCGGGTGTTCCACGTCGTCGACGGAACGATGGTGGACTTCGACCTCGTGGCCGGCTGGATCAGGGACCACGGCTTCGATGCAGAGGTGCTCCCGCCCGGGGAGTGGCTCTCCAAGCTCGCCGAACAGCCCGAGAACGCGGCCTTCCCGCTGCTCGGAGTACTCGATGAGGAGAGCGAGTCGGCGGTGGGGCGCGGCCGTGGCCGCAACCCCTTCGGCCAGGACAACACCCTGGCTGCGCTCGGCCGGCCGGAGCCCGGCTGGACGATGACCGGTGAGCTGGTCAATCACCTGCTCGACTCGGCCGTGCGATCTGGCGAGCTGCCGCAGCCCGAGCCGACTCGCTGAGATTCCCGATACCCATCCTGCCGACCGGCCCGGTCCGCCCCTGCGGGGGACCGGACCGGTCGGCGGCAGAGACTTCATTAAGGACGGCACGAATTGCGCGACGACGTCATGAACCCGGAGGCCGGAAGCAAGTGGGTCGAGGACAGGATCCGGGACTTCTGCGAACGGTACAAGGACGGGGGCGGCGAGAAACTCCTGCCGCTCGGCGCCGCTGTCCCACTGACCGGCTTCCGCCTCGACGAGGTGCGCTCAGCGGTGCCGGAGATCCTCCGGGCGAAGTCGGTGATCCTCCGGCACCTACTGTCCACCATGGACAGAGCGGCGGTGCTGCAGCTGTTCGGGGTCCCCTCGCAGCTCGTCCCGTGGATGCCGGTGCTCGACGACCCTGAGGGATACGAGTGCCCTGTTCTGCGAGTCGACCTCATACCCCTCGCAGACGGCTCGGTCCGGATCTGCGAGCTGAACTTGGATTCGAGCGTCGGCGGCCCGGAGACGGCCGAGTTTCGCAGGTACGAGGAGCTGGCGGCGGGGCATCCGGTCACCCCCACCCCGTACGAGCATCTGGCACGTCAACTGGCACCGATCATGCGGCAGAAGGGCCTGACCAAGGTCTGCCTGCTGGACTGGAGCACCTGGGAGGGCTACGGCCAGTTCGACCTCGAGTGGATGCGAGAAACCCTGGCACACCAGCTTCCCGCCGGGCTCGATGTGTTCGTGGCGACCGAGAAGTCGGGCGCGGAACTGATCGACGAGCAGACGCTGGTCTACCGGGTCTTCATGGCCGATGACGCGCTCGCCGACCTGGAGTTCGTGGCCGAGGTGTTCAACACGGCCGGACACGTGATCGGCGACTTCTCCGGCGAGGTGATCGGGAGCAAGGTGTGGATGGGACTTCTCCACGACCCTGAGTACCGCGCACTGCTGCCGGAGTCGACATGTGCCGTGATCGACGCCCTCGTGCCGAAAACGCATGTCGTCGCGGCTGCGAACATCGACGCGCTGATCGCTGATATGTCTGGCTACTTCTTCAAGTCGGCTGCCGACTTCGGCGGTTCGGGAGTCATCGACGGACGCACGGTGAGTGAGGCCGAGCTTCGCGACAGACTGGCGGGGGACAACCGGGGAAGCTGGGTCGCCCAGGAGATCATCACACCCGCCGAATTCGACGTACGGCTGCTCGGATCGAGTGACACGATGTCCCGGGAATGCGTCCTCGGCCTCTACCGCTACGGCGGGAGGTGGTCCGGATGCTTCCTGCGGAGCGGGTCCGGATCCTCCGTCATCAACATGTCCGCAGGCGCGGCAGTCAGCTGGGCGTATGAGGAGCCTTCCGTTGAGGCGTGAACTGCGGCAGCTGCTGGCTGCCGACACCTTCGTCAGGCTCACCGGACTGGCGTACTACACGGTCTTCACGGCCGGCATCTATCAGCTGACGGGGCGGGTGGCCGACGTCGGACTGATCGGTGCTGCCACATTGCTACCGGCCCTGCTGATGGTGGTGACAGCCGGCCGCCTCACCGCGCGGCTCACGGCGCGGCGGACCGTGATTGCGTTCACCGGCGCCCGCGTCGTGCTCTTCGCCGGAGCGGCGTTGCTGCCGATCACCACCGCGAGTCTGTTGGTGGTCGCCAGCCTGAACAGTCTGATCCATCAGGCTGTCCTCAGTGCCAAGCGCACCTTCGACGCGGATGTGCTGCAGGAACAGGAGCGCACGTCCTACAACGCACAGAGGACGATGGTCGGGAACGTCCTCGTGATCGTCGCGCCGCCGCTGGGCGGAGTCGCGGTGACCGTGCTGGGACTGACCTGGAGCCTGGTGATCGGAGCGGTGCTCGGCGCCGCTCTCCTTCCGCTGCTGGTCGCGTTGAAGGCCGTTCCCACAGCGTCACACGTGGAGCAGGAACAAGAGGTCTCGGTAGGCATGTCCGCCTCCCTGCGCCATCTGTTCCGGATGCCGCAGGTGGTGTCCATGGTGACCACGTACTGTCTCGTGGTCATCATCCTCGAGGTGGAGTCGCCGCTGATGTTCCCCTTCGCCGAGCAGGCCTACGGGCTCGACGGCAGTTTCACCGGACTGTTGCTCGGCCTGGGCGGCCTGGGGGGAATCGTGGGAGCCATCCTGACCCAGCGCTTCCCACGAGTGTTCAGCGAATCGTCCCTGTCTTGGATGATCGTCTTTGACGGCCTGGTGTTCTTCGCTTTCACCCAGGCGCATTCGGTACCTGTCGCGTGTGCGTTGTTCACCCTTCTCGGGGCCATGGGTTCTGTGAGCATCGTGCTGGTCGAGGGAGCGGTCCAGGAACACGTGGCTTCAGCGCACCGGCCGTTCGTCTTCTCCGTCATGCAGTTCGCCGGCGGGGCGGGGGGAGCCGCGCTGGGGGTCGTCGCCGCGTACATCGCCAATTCCACGGGGGCGAAGTCCGTGCTGGCATGGTGCGCGCTGATCGAGGTCGCTGCTGGGCTCGTATGTGCGCTCGTGTGGCAGATCGTACGGAAGCGGCGGGTACACGAGACACAGGCCGAGGCGGTGGTTCCCGAGACCTCGCAGTCCTGACACCACGAGGCGGTCGCCCCCCCCGAACGCGCTGGCGGGGCCACCTGCCTCCGGTCCGATGATGAGGACGAGAAACATGGCAGATCTGATCACGACCACTGTCACCTTCCCCACCGGGGCCACGACCGGCACGGCGACCGTGCTCGGGACGCGCGCGGTGCCCGGAGGCACGGGCGTGATCGTCGACACCACGCCCTTCCACCCGCTCGACCACAGCTGGCCGGACCAGCCCGGTGACATCGGGACGATGGTGGCGGGCGGAGTCGAGTACGCGGTGGTGGACTGCGTCACCGGCGGGGTCGGGCCCGAGGGCGAATTCGCGGAGGGAACCGACATCCCGGTGCGGCGCGGTACCGAGACCTGGCGCTGGTTCGCGGTGCACCTCGTGGACGGCGCGGCGCCCGCCCCCGGCCAACAGGTCGAGCTGTACGTGGACAAGGTCCGCCGCGCCGCGCTGTCGGCTGCCCACACCGGCTGCCACCTGATGGCACTCGCGCTGAACGAGGCCCTGGCCGACCGCTGGCGGAAGCAGGTGCGCGCCGACGGCCTGGGCAATCCGGACTTCGACAACATGGTCGTGGCGGACTCGCGGATCGACGTGAACGCCAGTACCGATCGCTACCGGATCGGCAAGTCGCTGCGCAAGCGCTTCGACACAGAGGGGCTGCGCGAGGCACTGCCCGGGCTGGCCTCGAACGTGAACGAAAGGCTGGCGGGCTGGCTCGCCCAGGACGCGCCGGTGCGCATCGACACACCGGGACCGGAGCTGACCGCACGTCGCCAGTGGGTGTGCGAGCTACCGGAGCGGACCGTCGGGATTCCCTGCGGCGGGACGCACCTGCGGCGGCTCGGCGAGCTGGTCTCGCTCACGGTGGAACTGACGCTCGCGGAGGACGGAAGCGAGCTGGTGGCAGTGACCACACCGAAGCGGAGTTGACCTGGTGTCAACCGGTGTTCGACGCCTGTTCTGCACATTACGCCGCTGCACCGAACGCAGAGCCGTGTGCGTCGAGTTCTCGCGGAGTTCGAAAAGGCGAAAGCGGGGAGGGTGAGTGGGTGGAAACGGTCGGCGGATCCTGTTGATCGAACCGGAGCCTTCATTGCTCGAAGCAGCGATGGAACTGGACTTCGAGGCATGGTCGCTGTCGAACTTGGTTACGGACGAACTGTTGGCGGCGGGTTCTGAGGGGCGGTATCCCATGGCGGAGCCTCCAGCCCGAAATGCGTTCCACGTGCCCATGGTTGAAATAGCGCGAGTGAACGACATCGAGCACATCCTGTACGTCGGCGACTGCCCAGCCCTCCACCACGCCGTCGAAGACGCCCTTGTGATGCTGTCCCCGAGCAGGGCTGCTTCCCTGTACGCGCTGCAGGACCCGGCCGCCATGCGCCGGACGCTGAACCAGGCCGGTGTCTCAGTGGTGAACGCGGTACGGGTGGGCTCGGTGAGCGTCGCGCGCACCTGGCTCGAGAGCCTGCCCCATCCGGTGGTCGTCAAGACCGGCCCAGGACGCGGCATTGACATCATCTGGGACAGCAGCGCCCTGGAGGCATGGGCGGCCGGTGAGCCCTCGCTGCCCTGTGTCATTGAGGAGTTCCTTGAGGGGCCGCAGCTCATCGTGGACACCTTCACTCATGCTGGTATGCACCATGTGCTCGGCATGACCGGCACTACCCTCACCGGGGGGCAATTCGTCCACCCCGCCGAACTGGCGGAGGTGCCCGCGGCAGCGGCCAGGGCCATCGTCCTCGCCCTGCTCGACCTCACCGGTCTTGAGAGCGGATGCGTACGCACCCGCGTGGTCCTCACGCCGCGAGGGCCGCGCATCGCGAGCGCGCAGGCATCCCCCGTCCCCGGACCGGTCGCCCGCCTCAGAACGGCAGTCACCGGCCAGGACCTGGGTGCGGAGATGCTGGCCAGTCTGGTCCCGCGGGCGGACCCCCGCCGCCCCCTGCGGGGTTCACCTGCCCGCCCCGACTAGGGCGCGTATCGAGTCGTGATCAATCTGCGGGAATCGCCGTCGCGCTGGAGCTTGATCGGCCAACTCGTCCGACTCAGTGGCCCTCGCTGACCGACGCGGCTGGGGTGGCTGGAGTTGGTGCGGGCGACAAGACCGGAGACGATGCCCGACGAGCAGCGGATCAGTCCACCTCGGCAAACTCAAAGGCATCAGGAAAGATGTTGGTGCTGATGTGTCCCGACAGCCAGCCGAGCAGGAACTCGACTGCACCCACAGAATGGGCGTCGTAGTACCAGCCCCGCGGATTCCAGCAGACGACCGTCCACTCGTCCGGCTTCCTGTCAGTGAGCCAGCACACGCGGTCCCCATTGTCCAGCAGCCGCTTCGCCGGGCCGACCAGCAGGTCTCGCCCGCCAAAGGGCGTAAGTGGCGTCAAGAACTCGGCGAAGTGGTAGGCCCCGTAGGCTCCGTAGGCTCCGTAGGCTCCGTAGGCTCCGACCAACTGCTTGAAGTCCGAGGGGAGTTCCATGCCGAGTGCTGCCTCCACCTCGTTCCAGTCTCCGTTCGCCCACAGTGGTTGCGGCGGCGGAGGGACGAGGCGAGTGAGGTCGTCGAACGCGGCCATGGGATTGAGCTGGCGTGCAAGCGGTCTTCGGCAACCCGGGATCCAATGAACTGTCCTTCCTGACCGGGCTTCCGGAGGACATCCCGTACTACCTGGTCCTCCAGGAGGGCGCCGCGATCGCGATCGCCGACGGCTTCGCGCAGGCGTCGGGCACGGTCGGCTTCCTGAACCTGCACGCGGCCTCGGGCACCGGCAACTCCATGGGCTGCATGACCAACACGGTGGACTGCCACACGCCGATGGTGGTGATGGCGGGTCAGCAGGCGAGACGCTACGTACCGGTGGGCGCGATGCTCACCAACGTCGACCCGGTCAAGCTCGGTGATCCACTGGTGAAGTGGTCGGGCGAGCCGCTGCGCCCGCAGGACGGGCCGGCCCTGGTGTCCAAGGGGCTGATGCTCGCCGACTCCGCGCCCCGCGGCGTGGTCTACCTGTCCGTCCCCCTGGACGACTGGACGCAGCCGGCGGAGGAGGACGCGCTCGACCTGCTGCTCGAACGCGAGATGATCGGCACCCCCGTGCTTCCGCAGAAGGCCGTGGACAGCCTCGTCAGCGCATTGGACCGCGCCTCGGCGCCGGCCCTCGTGCTGGGGCCCGGCTCCGACACCGAGGAGGGGTTCCAGGCCGCGGTCGCGCTGGCCGAACGCGCACGACTCCCCGTCTGGGTCGCCCCCAGCCCGCCCCGCTCGCCGTTCCCGACGCGGCACCGCTGTTACCAGGGGCAGTTGCCGTCGTCCGCGGGCGCCGTCGCGGACGTGCTCGCGCGGTACGACACGGTGATCTGCTTCGGCGCGCCCGTCTTCCGCTACCACGCGCCGAGCGACGATCCCTTCCTGCGGCCCGGCGTCAGGGTGCACGCGGTCACCGATGACCCCGACGAGGCGGCGCGGGCGCCGTTCGGGCGGATTGCGGTGGGCGATCCCTCGGACGCGCTGGCGCGGGTCGCCGCGGCCGTCGCCGACAGCGGCCGGGACTGGCCACCGGCCCGTACTCTGCCCGAAACCGACACCAGCGGACCGCACTTCACCACCGAGGCGATTCTCGACGCGATCGACCGGGGCACAAGCGAGGACACCGTCTTCGCCCTGGAGTGGACGTCGGCGGACCTGGTGCGCGACCGGTTGACGATCAGCCGGCCCAAGTCGCTGTTCTACTGCGCCGCCGGCGGCCTCGGCTGGGGGCTGCCCGCGGCGATCGGGCTGCGGCTGGGCTGCCCGGACCGGCCGGTGGTCGCGCTGATCGGGGACGGCGCCATGCAGTACACCCCGTCCGCGCTGTGGACCGCGATGCGGCACCAGGTGGCCGTCACGTTCGTGGTGTGCACGAACACCAAGTACCGCGCGCTGCAGGAGTTCTCGGAGGTCCTGCACGTACCCGAGGGGCCCTACCTGGACATCTCCGGCCTCGACGTGCTGGACATCGCCCGCGGCTACGGAGTCGAGACCCACCGCGCTGAGTCCCTGGACGACCTCACGGACTACCTCCGGCAGCAGGAGACCGCGACCGGCCCTCGCCTGGTGGAGATCCTCCAGCGCTGACCCCGCCCCCGGCCGAACCGAACCCATCGGCGCGCTCTGGGCAGTGCCTGCCGACCACCTCAGTGCCCGAACTCGATCCGCCGCCGCTCACTTGAGGCAGTGAGTGGCAGCGGCAGGCACGCCAGCACCTAGCTGTTCCAACCTGGAGTCGACATGGAGAGCAGGCCCCCATCGACTCGGGCAACTGGTACCGATCGTACGGCAACGAGAACTGGGAGTTCGACGACGGCGGACTCATGCGCCGGCGTATTGCCAGCATCAACGACCTGCGCATACGGGAAGGCCGAACAACGATCGGAGTGCTGCTACTTCCGTGTTCGGCCCAGGTGGGCCGCGGACGCCCCCACACGCGGGAGCGAGGCCTGAATGCCAATGCGATGCACCCCGGTTCACCGGAACGCACCACGCTACGTCACTTCACGGATGAGCCTTGGCGGGGGCGTTCGTGTACGGCACGGCGTCGTGCAGCGTGGATGGCGAGGCCGAAAGCGCGGACGTCGAACCGCTGAACTGGGCCGTGATCTCCCCGACCGCCGGAGCGGCCGCGTCGATCTAGACGAGAGCCTTGACGTTACTGACCCCGGCTGCCGCGTTCGTGATGACCGAACCACCGTAGGAGTACCCCACGAGTACGATCGGGCCTTTGACAGGCTTGAGGAAGTCCTTCACCGTGAACGCGTCGGTGGTCAGAGTCTGCAGAGGGTTGCCAGTGGCACGCACCGTGTCCGGCCGGCGCGGCGCCGTCGCCAGAGCCATCGGGACATACCACCGCCGCGTAGTAGACGCCTTCATCAGAGGCTTCCTTGTTCCAGCTTCACCTGCCTGGGACCGAAATGCCCGGGTTATCGGCGCGGAACAGTACGGATGCCGTCTTCGGACCCTCGGACTCCGTACAAGTCCGTGTGTCGGCTCTACTTTCCTGCGGCGGGGGCCTCGGTGGCGTACAGCGCCTCGTGCAGGGTTGCCGTGGTCTCGACCACGGCGTCCTTGTTAGCCTGGGTGTTACGCAGCGCGTTCAGCATCATGAAGTCGTGGGTGACTCCGCCGTAGTGCGACGAGGTCACCCGCACGCCGGCCGAAGTCAGCTTGGCCGCGTACGACTTGGCCGCGTCCTCCAGCACGTCGGAGTCGGTGATCACCAACGCGGGCGGCAGGCCCTTCAACTGGTCGACGGTCGCCTTCAGCGGCGAGGCCAGCGGGTTGGAACGGTCGGCCACGCGGGGCGCGTAGGCATTCCAGAACCACATCATGGCGGGCCGGGCAAGCCAGCAGTTCTCGGCGTAGCGGGAGTACGACGCCCTGTCGAAGTCAGCGTCCGTGACCGGGTACAGCATCACCTGTTGCCGGAAGTGCGGTCCGCCGCGCTGCTTGGCCATCAGCGTGACCGCGGCGGTCATGTCTCCGCCCACCGAGTCACCGGCCACCGCCAACCGGCTGGAGTCGACACCGATCTCGCCGCCGTGCTCACCGACCCACTTGGCGACGGTGTACGCCTGCTCGATCGGTACCGGGAACTGAGCCTCAGGTGACGGGGTGTAGTCGACGAACACAACCGCGGCACGGGCCCCGTCGGCGATCTCACGCACGAGACGCTCATGGGTCTTGAAGTTGCCCAACACCCAGCCGCCGCCGTGGATGTAGACGATGCCGGGCAGGGTTCCCTTGACGCCGTCGGGGCGCACGATGTGCACCGACACCGGTCCCGTCGGACCGCCCGGCACGCTGCGCTGGCTGATCTGCGCGGGCCGCATCGGGACGGGGTCCGCCTGGAGCTTGTCCAGCACGTCACGCGCAGCCGGGTACGACAGCTTGTACAGCGGCGGACCGTCGGCCGCCGCCAGCTGGTTGAGGAAGTCCTGGTCGATCGTCTCCAGCTTCTGCGGTGGGTTGCCGCACGGGACGTACTTGGCCTCCTCGGCCACCGCGGTCAAGTCCCGGCCGGTCCCGGCGGCGCCGTCACCGGCGCCGCAGGCGCTGAGCGCGGTGCCTATCGCGGTCAGAAGTGCGGCCACTGCGACGTGGCGCAGGCGACGTGTCTTGGGCACGCCGAGAGTTGTTCTCATGTCTGCGGATTCCCTACATGATGGACTCGACCCCCTCCGTAATCCTGCGGACGCCACTCGGCGTCCACCATCCGCGTTAGGCCACACGAGGCACCGGACCATCGAATCCGGCGGCCCGTCCCACCTCGTGCAGGCCGGACGTCGGCTGCGTCAAGAAGGTCGTTCGGGCACCGGGAACGGGGACGCCGGGCCCTGCCGCGCCGGTCACTACGGGACCGTCGACTCACCAGTGGCGCGTGCCGGCAGCGGGGCGGGCAGTGTGCGGTGGTCCAGCTGCGGTCGAACGTCGCGGTCGTAGGTACGGCACCGTCGCGGTACGGGTGTTGAGGTCGTATCCCGCGCCTTCAGCACACCAGTCCAAGTCACAGTGGGCGGCCCCGGCCAGCAGCGAGCGAGCCAAGAGTGGCAGTCGGGTCCGCCCCCGCAGGTGGAAGAGTCGATCTTCGGTGCCAGACGGCAGAGCCAACGTGCCGTGGCCTCGGCGCCGTCCCGCACGGAGACAGCGATCAGGCTGAAAGGAGCCGTGGGCCACAGTTCGATGCACGCCACGGGTCCACCGGGCCGCACCGCCACGAAATCCTTTCCGCCGCGGTGGCCCCGCGTGCCGACGCACAGCGCACCGGGAATCCAGAGCACTCAAAGGGTCGCCGGCCGACGCACGACGTCGGCGGTGAAGGCTCGGCCGCGCGACACCCATCCGAGTTGCACCACCACGCGTGTCCGATAGGTTCACTTTTGCGGACAGTCATGCAGCTGTCGGCGCTCCAGGCGCCGGTGCGGCTGCCGTATGCGGTCATGCGCCTTTCGGCGCCGAGCCGGCTCAGGGAATCCGCTCATGCCAGCGCCGTACGCCACCACCTGGTTCCTTACCTGAGGAGAACCATGACTGGGGAAGCAACTCCGAGATCAAACGCGGGGATCGGCGGGGGATGCCCTATGGGCGCCTTCGCTCGGCGGGCGCTCCTTCAGGGCGCGGCTGCGGGCCTGGCCGGAGCGGCGGGCGGGACCGTCTTCGGCGACGGTGTGGCGCTCGCCGCCCCGGTGCGCAGCGGTCAGCGGCGCGTGATGTCGCGTGTGATTCCCCTGTACGGCCCTCACCAGGCCGGCATCCTCACTCCGCCCCAACAGAACGCGATTTTCCTCTCGTGCGACGTGACCGCCTCCGACCGTGCAGGGCTCACGGAGTTGTTCCGCACGCTGACTTCGCGGGCCCGCTTCCTCACGGCGGGCGGCAGGCCCCCGAAGGAGCCCCCGTCCTCAACGCCATCGGACAGCGGCATCCTGGGACCCACGGTCGTCTCGGACGGTCTCACCCTGACCGTCGGAGTGGGCGCATCCCTGTTCGACGACCGCTACGGACTGAGCGGGCGCAAGCCGGTCCAGCTCGTGTCCATGAAGCCCTTCCTCCACGATGACCTGGATCCCGCCCTGAGTCAGGGGGACCTGCTGATCCAGATCTGTGCCGATCACCGCGACACGACGGTGCACGCACTGATCGACATCCTGACCCACACCAAGTCCGCGATGAAGCTGCGCTGGCGCATCGACGGTCAGCGCAACCCGGAACGCCCCGTGGGTGTCCGGCGTGACTGGTTCGGCTTCAAGGACGGCATCGCCAATCCGGACACCACCGACTCCGCGCAGATGAACCAGTGGGTCTGGGCCCAGCCGAAGTCCAGCGAACCGGACTGGGCCGCAGGCGGCACGTACCACGCGGTGCGTATCGTGCACTTCCACATCGAGGCGTGGCAGAAGGTGCCCGTCGCCGAGCAGGAGCGGATCTTCGGCCGCCGCAAGGCGAGCGGTGCTCCCATGTACGCCGTGGGCGAGAACGCCTCGGACCTCCTCGACCCCATCTACACCAATGACCCGCAGGGCCTGATCACCCCGCTGAACTGTCACATCCGCCGCGCCAATCCCCAGACCCCCGACACCGCGGCAACCAGCACCATCCTGCGCCGCAGTTACGACTACGACCGAAGCCCCAATGAGCCGGAACTCGACATGGGCCATGCGTTCGTCTGCTTCCAGCGAGAACTCAAGACCTACATCGCCATGCAGACCCGGCTGGAAGACGAGGCGCTGGTGCCCTACATCACGCCGAAGGGCGGGGGCTACTTCTTCGCACTTCCTGGAGTCCGGGACGAGAAGGACTACTACGCCCGCGGGCTGTTGACCTGAACCCGACCCCGACCCTTGTCACCCGGCGGCCGTCGGCACGATGCCGGCCGGTCCCGGACCAAGCCTTGTGACGCGCACAGGAGGCGAGATGTTCTCTGCCCTGCGGACCCGAGCCGGCAGCGGCCGCCGACACCCCAGGACACTCCGACCCGCCCTCGCCGCGACCATCGGCATCCTGTTGACCTCCTGCACCTCCGCCGGGTCGGCCGAAACGCATGCCGCAGCCAGGATGCCTGCGCCCTCCGACGGCCCCGGCTCCAGCGGCCGCGTGTATGTCACCAACCAGCAGGACAACACCCTCTCGGTCATCGACGCCCACACCTACAAGGTCCTCGCCACCGTAAAGACCGGTACAGCACCCGAAGGTGTCGCGGTCACCCAGGACGGCAGAAACGTCTACATCGCCGAGAACGGTTCGGCCCAGGTAGCGGTGCTCGACACCCGCAACAACAAAATCACCACGACCGTGTCGGTGGAGAAGAGCCCCACGGGTGTCAGCATCACGCCCGACGGCAGATCGCTCTACGTCGCCAACGGCGGCTCCAACACCATCTCGGTGATCGACACCGGAACCAACCGGGTCACCGCACGCATCCCGGTCGGCAAATCCCCGGTGAACGTGGCCTTCAGCCGTGACGGTAGTACCGCCTACGTCGCGAATTCCGGGTCGGGCACCCTGTCGGTCATCGACACCCGTACACGCCGGGTCACCGGGAACCTCCCCGCCGGGCGTTCCCCTGTGGGCGTCGTCGTCACTCCCGACGGCAAGTCCGCCTACGTCGCCGACGAGGTCGCAGCACGCGTCCTGGCCGTTGATACCCGCACCCGCAAGACGACTGAGGTGCCCGTCGGCGAAGGCCCCTTCGACGTGGCAATCGGGCCGGACGCCACATCGGTCTACGCCGCCGTTCTCGGCCCGGGCAAGGTGTCTGTGATCGACACCGGCAGCAACCGCGTCTCGTCGGCCATCTCCGTGGGCCCTCCCGGCACCGACCCGTTCAACCTTGAGGTCACCAGCCACGGCATCTACGTCACGGAGCAGGCCGCGGGCACCCTCACGGTCATCGACCCCAAGTCCCGCAAGGTCCGCGCAACGGTCACCGTCGGCAACAGCCCCTACGGCGTGGCAGTGAGTTGATAGCACGCCACCCGCCTGGTCTCACTCACCGCACGGTGCCCGACCGGGGTGCCGCGTGACTCGCTCTGCGCGGGCGGGCCGGTCAGAGCTCGCCCGGTGCGCCGAGGCCGGTCAGGGCGCCGACCGGGTCGAGGTCGGGGGTGCCCCGGGGCCACCAGTCCTCGCGGCCCGGTTCCGATTCGTAGGCGTACCAGAGGCCGTCGTGGCCCAGGCGGAGCTGGGCGTGGCCACGGGGGTGGGTGAGCTGGTTGCGCCAGGGGCGGAAGGCGGGGAGGTCGGCGGCGAGGAGGAGGGGGCGAGCGCGGTCGAAACGGCCCGCGGGCGGGTCCCAGGGCTCTTCGAGGACGGTGAGCCCTTCGAGCCCGCCCTGCCGCCAGGCGGCGACCGCGCGCGCCAGGTCGGCGGGGGTACGGCCGGCGACGGAGGCCAGCGAGGAGTACAGGGCGCGGGTCGCGCCGGTGAGGCCGGAACCGGGGCGGGCGGCGGCGAGCCGTACCGCGTCCTGCCACAGCGTCAACTCCGCGACCGGGTCGCGGCCCGTGGTGAGCAGCGCGTGCGCGCGGGCAGCCGCGTCCGTGGCGAGCTGGTCCAGCGCGAACGGGTCGGGGCCGCCCGGCGCGCCCGGGTAGGTCGGCGGCTGCTCGGGGTGCGCGGGGGCGGGCAGCGGCGCCGGGAGGGGCGGCAGCGCCCGGCGCGCGAGGGCGTCACGGGCCCGTACGCCGGGCAGTGGCGCCGACTGCTGTTCCTGGGCGGCGCGGGCCGCGCGGGTGGCGTTGCGGCGGGACAGCGCGTCCAGCAGCTCGCGCTCGCCCCTGCCGCGCAGCAGAAGCAGCACGAAGGGGTCCTCGTCGAGCAGACGTGCCGTCTGGTAGCAGAGGGCGGCGGCGTGTTTGCAGGGGTGGCCGTGGTCGGGGCAGCTGCACTGGGGTGCGAGGTCGCCGGGGCCGGGAAGCAGGTCGGCTCCGCAGTCCGCGAGCGACTTGGGCATCTCCTTGTCGAGGAGCGCCGCGATGTGCCCGGGGCGCTCGGCCGCCGCGTCGAGGAAACGGTCCCAGTCGCCGTCGTCCAGCGTCCGCAGTCGGACCTGGACGCGGTACGGCCGCGGGCGGCTCCCGTGGACATAGGCCAGCACGAGTCCCGGTGTGACGGTGATGGCGTCGACGTGCCCCTGGTCGGCGTACGCCCGTCCGCGCGCCAGCCGCGCCGCGTCCAGGGCCCCCTCTTCGAGGGCGCTCACCCAGGCGTTGCCCCACCAGGTCTCCGCGAAGGTGTCCGCGTGCGAGGTGCGGGCGGGGAGCGCTTCGAACGTGCGGCGCAGCTCGCCGTCGCGGCGCGGGGACGCCATGGAGCGCGGCACGGCGGCGGCCGACGGGAACGTGCTCGCCTCACTGAGCCGGGGCTGCGTCGAGAGCCTCGGGTGCTCCGAGTGCTCCGGGTGTGCAGACCTGCGGTGCCCCTTCTCGGCGTCGGTTTCGGCGTCGGTCTTGGTGTCGCTGTTGGCGTCGGAGGCGGTCTCGGTGTTGGTCTCGACGTCGGTCTTGGTGTCCGTGTCGGGGTGCCCCGAACGGCCGCTGGCGGTTGTCTCGCGCGGCGCTTCGGCGCCGGGCAGCTCGAAGGCCTCCGCGAGCACCTCTCGTACGTCCCGGACCCGGCCTCCCCGGTCCTGGTCCCGTCGGTCGCGCCGGACCCGCGCACCGGCCGCCGCGCGGTCCGCCGCACGGTCTGCCGACCGGTGCGCGCTTCCGGCTCCCTTGGTTTCCGCCGCCGTCCGCGCCTGTCGCGCCTCCGTGCGCGCCGCGCGCAGTGCCTCGCGGGCGATGTCACCAGGACGCGTGCCGGCTACGGGCACGTCGGCGGACGGGGCGTCCGCCGTCTCCGCACGGGCGGAAGGCCGTACCGGACCGGGTCCGGCGCCTGAGGCGGTCTCCGGATCCGGGACGGTGTCGGCACCCGGACCCGGGTCCGGATGCGGATGCGGATGCGGACCGCTCCCCCTCGTGGCGGTCGTGGCGGCCCGGCGCAGGGCCTCCCTGGCCGCGTCGCCCGGTCGGGCCGCCGGGGAGGTCACCCCGTCGGACCGCGAACCCGGCTCGTCCCCTGCCGCCGCGCCCCGGGTATCGCGCTCCCGCGCGGCCCGCAGCGCGCGACGCGCCACGTCGGCGGGGCGCGGCCCGGCCGCGGGAGCGGACGGCTCGGCGTCCGGCACGTCCATGCCCTCGGTCACCGGTCGTGTCTCCTCCTCGGCACCGCTCACGACGACCTCCGCAGTGACACCAGGTCCGACAGCTCGCGGTCGGTCAGTTCGGTGAGGGAGGCCTCTCCGGAGCCCAGGATGGCGTCGGCGAGCGCCCGCTTCGCTTCGAGCATCTCGGCGATGCGGTCCTCGACCGTGCCCTCGGTGATGAGGCGGTGGACCTGGACGGGCTGGGTCTGGCCGATGCGGTAGGCGCGGTCAGTGGCCTGTTCCTCGACGGCCGGGTTCCACCAGCGGTCGAAGTGGACGACGTGGCCCGCCCGGGTGAGGTTCAGGCCGGTGCCCGCGGCCTTGAGGGACAACACCAGGATCGGGGTGGCCCCGCTCTGGAAGCGGTCCACCATGTGCTCGCGTTCGGCGACCGGGGTGCCGCCGTGCAGAAGCTCCACCGGGACGGCGCGCGCGGCCAGGTGGGCGGTGATCAGTCGGGCCATCCCCACGTACTGGGTGAAGACCAGCGCCGAGCCGTCCTCGGCGAGCAGTGTGTCCAGCAGTTCGTCGAGCAGGGCGAGCTTGCCGGAGCGGGCGGAGGGGCCGAGGGCGACCGCCCGGGCGTCCTCCTTCAGGAACAGCGCCGGGTGGTTGCAGATCTGCTTGAGGGAGGTGAGGAGCTTCAGGACCAGGCCCCGGCGGGCGATGCCGTCGGTCGTCTCGATGGCGAGCATCGACTCGCGGACCACGGCCTCGTAGAGGGAGGCCTGCTCGCGGGTCAGGGGGACCGGGTGGTCCGTCTCCGTCTTGGGCGGGAGCTCGGGGACGATCCCTGGGTCGGACTTCTTGCGACGGAGCAGGAAGGGGCGGATCAGCCGGGCCAGGCGGGCGATCGCCTCCTCGTCCTCGCCGTTCTCCACGGCGCGCGCGTGTCGGGCGCGGAAGGACTTGAGGGGTCCGAGCAGGCCGGGCGTCGTCCAGTCCAGCAGGGCCCACAGCTCGGAGAGGTTGTTCTCCACGGGCGTGCCGGTGAGGGCCACGCGCGCGGGGGACGGGATCGTCCGTAGGGCCTTCGCCGTCGCCGAGTAGGGGTTCTTGACGTGCTGGGCCTCGTCGGCGACGACCATGCCCCACGTCTGCTGGGCGAGCCGGGGCGCGGCCGAGCGCATCGTGCCGTAGGTGGTGAGGACGAAGCCGCCGTCGAGGTCCTCCAGGGTGCGGTCGGGGCCGTGGAAGCGGCGGACGGGGACGCCGGGCGCGAAGCGGTTGATCTCCCGCTGCCAGTTGCCCATGAGCGATGCCGGGCAGACGACCAGGGTGGGTTCGCCGCGCTCCCGGCGCAGGTGCAGGGCGATGACGGTGATGGTCTTGCCGAGGCCCATGTCGTCGGCGAGGCAGCCGCCGAGGCCGAGCGAGGTCATGAGGTCGAGCCAGGCGAGGCCCCGCAGCTGGTAGTCCCGCAGCCGGGCCTGGAGACCCGGGGGCGGCTCCACGGGGGTGATGCCGGCCGTCAGACGGTCGCGCAGCGTGGCGAGGGCGCCGACCGGCACCGCCTCGACCGTCTCGCCGTCGACCTCCGCGGTGCCGGTGAGCGCCACCGACAGGGCGTCGACCGGGTCGAGCAGGCCCAGCTCCCGCTTGCGTGCCTTGCGGACGAGCGCGGGGTCGACGAGGACCCACTGGTCGCGCAGCCGGACGACCGGGCGGTGGGCCTCGGCGAGGGCGTCCATCTCGGCCTCGGTGAGCGGGTCACCGCCGAGGGCCAACTGCCAGCGGAACTGGAGCAGTTCCTCGCTCTCGAAGAATCCGGTGCCGTCCGTGGCCGAGCCGGGCGCGGGGCGCACCACCGCGGCGGCGCTGAGGTCGTGGGCGAGGTCGCGGGGCCAGTGGACGGCGACGCCGGCCGCGCCGAGGCGGTTCGCGGCGATGCCGAGCAGGTCGGAGAGCTCCTCTTCGGAGAGTGCGAGGACGTCGGGCACGTCCTGTTCGGACAGGCGGTCCAGGGGCGGCCAGACGCGGGCGGCGCGGCGCACGGCGAGCGCCGCGTCCACGCGCGCGCGGGGGCCGAAGGCCGTGTCGGCGTCGCCCGCCCACAGGGCCGCGGCGTCGACGACGAGGGTGGGGTCGGCGAGGCTGTGCACCTGGACGACGGCGGCGCCCGCGCGGTGCGCGCCCTCGCCGTCGTCGAAGAGCTGGTACGCCGACAGGTCCAGGCGGAGCGAGATCCGTACGCCCGCGTCCATGCCCGCGGCGACCTCGGCGGCCCAGTCGTGGGCTCCGGGCAGCCGCTGCGGCTCTCCGGCCGCGAAGGGTTTCCCCGAGGTGTGGGGAGCGGCGGGGGTGCGGGGCAGGGTGTCGGCGACCGCGTCCAGGAAGGAGCGCATCAGCGCTTCCGGGTCGGGCAGCCGGAGGGGGCCCTTGCCGGGGAGCGGGACGGCATGCCCTTCGTACGGAAGAGCGGCGGCCACGGCCCGCAGGTGGGCGATGTCGTCCGGGTCCAGTGGGCCCGCGCGCCAGGCGTCGTGGCCCTCGGGGGTGAGCCCGGGCAGCAGCCGGCCCCGCGCGACGAGCCGCAGCGCGTGCAGCGCGGCCGCGCCCCAGCAGGTCGTGGCCGGATGCGCGGCGCGGTCGTGGCGGGCCCCGGCGAGCAGCGGGAGGGCCTCGGCGATCGGCAGGGTCAGGGCGGGGACGGTGCCGCGGCGGGCTCCCGAGCCGTGCGGTCGTACCACCGTCAGCTCGGTCGGCTCGGCGGACGTCGTGCTCTCGGCGGGCGGCACGCTCCCGGAGCCGCCGTCGGGCGGCAGCGGCCCGCCCTCAGGGTCCCAGAAGGCGACGCGCCCCTGGCGGGGCACGGGTGCGGGCAGGAAGACGGCGGCAAACCGCACCGGCACAGCCGCATCGGTCCTCACGGCCTCGTCGCCCATACGTCCGGTCACCTCCCGCCCCTCGGCCGAATCAGTTGTCTTCGACTCTACGGGCGGGCTCTGACAATCGGTCCCCGACGGTGGCGCCGGTGCGGGGCCGGGGCGGCTCAGGGGATCGTGCGGGAGACGACGTAGACCATGGCGCGCCCGGGCTGGGGCCAGTTCACGACGATGTCCTGGGTGGGCGCCGGGTCCTTCTGTTCGTGCGTGAGGCCCCACCACGAGCCGGGGCCCGTGAACTTCCAGCCGACGACCTTCTGGTCGCGGGTGCCGATGGCGATGTTGTTCTTGCGCAGTGTGTCCCGGCTGGTGCCGACCTCCGCGAGGAACTGCTCAAGCCCCGCGCCGTTGGTGGCGAACTGTACGTAGAAGCGGCTGGTCTTCCAGTTGTTCGTCTCGTAGGAGGCGACGGCGACGGCGTTCAGCGGGATCGGCACCTGGTAGAGGCGGCGCTGGACGCGCGAGGGCCAGCCCACGGTGAGGCCGGTCGCCGAGTACTTCTCCTCTTTCTGCTTGCCGCTGTCGCGGCTCTGGTTGGCGGAGATCACCAGGTAGCCGGCCGGGACGCCGATGAGCAGCACGATGATCAGCAGCGTCAGGGCACGGCGGCGGAACTTGTGGCGCGGGTCCTCCGGCGGGCGCCGGGGCTCGTCCGGAGGTGAGGCCTGGCGCGGCAGCGAGGCCGTCACAGCGTCCCCTGGGTCGTACGGCGGGACTCGGAGTAGCGCTCGTACCGCTCGTAGCGCTCCACACGGCGGCGCTTGGCGCGGCGGAAGCGGCGGGCGACGAGGCGGGCGAGGTCGGCGGCGCCGACCATGCCGGCCTCGGGGCCGAGCTGGGCGCGGGCGATACGGGCCTCGGGACGGTAGCCGCGGCCGGTCAGGTGGCGGCGGAAGGCGTCGCGCGCGGGGCCGATGAGGAGGTCGTCGGCCGCGCTGACGCCGCCGCCGATGACGAAGCAGGAGGGGTCCAGGGCAGCCGCCAGGTTGGCGATGCCGACGCCGAGCCACTGGCCGATGTCCTGGAGCAGCTCGATGCACATGGCGTCGCCCTCGCGGGCGAGTTCGGTGATCATCGGGCCGGTGATGTCGCCGATGTTGCCCTTGACGTGCTCGATGATCCCGTACGCGACCGGGGAGTCCGCGGCGGCGAGTTCGCGGGCCTCGCGGACCAGCGCGTTGCCCGAGCTGTACTGCTCCCAGCAGCCGCGGTTGCCGCACGCGCAGCGGTGACCGCCGGGGACCACCTGCATATGGCCGAACTCGCCCGCGACGCCGAACTTGCCGCGCTTGACCTGGCCGTCCTCCAGCAGCGCGCCGCCGATGCCGGTGCCGAGCGTGATCATGACGAGGTTGTCCTCGCCACGGCCAGCGCCGAACCGCCACTCCGCCCAGGCGGCGGTGTTGGCGTCGTTGTCGACCAGGACCGGGACGGCGAGCCGTCCGGCGAGACGGTCGCGCAGGGGCTCGTTGCGCCAGGACAAGTGGGGGGCGAAGAGGATGCGGTTGCGCTCGGCGTCGACCCAGCCGGCGGCACCGATGCCGACGGCGTGCACGTCGTGCCGGTCGGAGAGGTCCAGGACCAGTTCCACGATGGTGTCCTCGACGACCTTGGGGCTCTTGGACTTGTCCGGCGTCTCGGCGCGGAGCTTCTCCAGGATGTTGCCGTCGGCGTCGACGACGCCCGCCATCACCTTCGTGCCGCCGATGTCGATACCGACGGTGGGGACGCGGGGAGCCGTCAGGTGGGAACGGCGTTCACGCGTCCCTACGGTCCGCAGGACAGTGGCCCGCGCGGAGCCGCGGTGTGCGAGGTCGCGGTAGGTGCTCATCGGGCCGATTCTGCCTCACCGCGCCATGGGGGCGCATGGCGGAGTCCCCCTGGGCTCTCCGGAACGCTCCGTCGGAACGCCCCGGAGAGCCTTGGGCCGTATGTGAACCGCGGGCCGTGTGTGGCTGGTCGCGCCACGCGGCAGAGCCGCAAATGTCACAGCCCCGCGCCTCTTAGGGGGCGCTCCGCTCGAGCTCGTGACGCAGGTCGTCCAGCTCGCTGCCGCCCGCCATCTGGCGGGTCAGCTCGTCGAGGCTGATCTCGTCGCGGGTGTGGCTGCCGAACATGGCGCCGCGCTTCAGGAGGACGAAACGGTCGCCCACCAGGTACGCGTGGTGCGGGTTGTGAGTGATGAGGACCACGCCGAGGCCGGCGTCCCGCGCGGCGGCCACGTACTTGAGGACCACACCGGACTGCTTCACACCGAGCGCGGCGGTGGGCTCGTCGAGGACGAGGACCTTGGCGCCGAAGTGGACGGCGCGGGCGATCGCCACGCACTGGCGCTCACCGCCGGAGAGGGTGCCGATGGGCTGGTCGACGTCACGCAGGTCGATGCCCATGCGCAGCAGCTCCGCGTGGGTGGTCCTGCGCATGCGGTCGACGTCCATGCGCTTGAAGGGGCCCGTGCCCCTCGACAGCTCGGAGCCGAGGAAGAAGTTCCGCCACACCGGCATCAGCGGGACCACGGCGAGGTCCTGGTAGACGGTGGCGATGCCCCGGTCCAGGGCTTCGCGCGGGGAGGTGAGCCGGGTCTCCTCGCCCTCGATGCTCAGGGTGCCCGCGTCGTGCTGGTGCAGGCCCGCGATGATCTTGATCAGCGTCGACTTGCCCGCACCGTTGTCGCCGAGCACGCACGAGATCTCCCCCGCGTGCACCACCAGCGAGACGCCTTCGAGGGCGCGGATGTTGCCGTAGTACTTGCTGACGTCGTCGAGTTCGACGAGCGCCGTGCGTTCCGTGGCGGCCGCGCCGGTCGCCTTTCCCGCGTCCGTCGCCATGCCGTCGCCGTCCGTCGTCATGCCGTCGCCTCCGCGCGCTTGCGGACCCAGTGGTTGAGCAGGGTCGCCAGGAGCAGCATCACTCCCAGGAAGAACTTGAACCAGTCCGGGTTCCACTCGGCGAACACGATGCCCTTGCTCACCATGCCGAAGATCAGCGCGCCGACCGCAGCGCCGACCGCGGAGCCGTAGCCTCCGGTGATCAGACAGCCGCCGATGACGGCCGCGATGATGTAGATCAGCTCGTTGCCAACGCCCTCGCCGGACTGCACGACGTCGAACGAGAACAGCAGGTGCTGCCCGGAGATCCAGGCGCCGAAGGCGACACCCATGTAGAGGCCGATCTTCGTCTTGTTGACCGGGACGCCGACCGCGCGGGCCGCGTCCTCGCCACCGCCGACGGCGTAGATCCAGTTGCCGAAGCGGGTGCGCAGCAGGATCCAGGTGGCGACGACGACCAGGGCCAGCCACCACAGGATGGTGATCTTGAAGTCGACGCCGCCGATGGTGAACGTCGAGGCGAAGACGTCCCTGGCCGAGGAGAAGCCCTGCATGTCGGAGATCGACTTCGTGGACACCGTGCCGCTGATCAGCTTGGTGAAGCCGAGGTTCATGCCGGTCAGCATCAGGAAGGTGCCGAGCGTGATGATGAAGCTCGGCGGGTCCGTGCGGGTCAGCATGACGCCGTTGAAGACGCCGATCGCCAGCGTGACGACCAGCGAGACGAGGACGCCGACCCAGACGTTCGCGGTCATCTGGTAGCTGAACATCGAGGAGATCAGCGCGGAGCTGGTCACCATGACGCCCGCGGAGAGGTCGAACTCGCCGCCGATCATCAGCAGCGCGACCGGTACGGCCATGATGCCGATCGTCGAGGAGGCGTACAGCACCGTGCTGAGGCTCGCGGCCCGTACGAAGCTGTCGGCGAAGATCGCGAAGAAGAGGAAGACCGCGATCGCGCCGACCACGGAGCCGAGCTCGGGCCGGCCCATGAGTCTGCGCAGGGGCGAGGTCTTCAGGAGGCGCTCGTCGACCTTGGTGTCGGGCGACGGCGCGGGTGCGGGCGCAGTGGCGCTCATCGGGTCCCCCGCTTGGTGTACTCCTCGAGCGCGGCGGCCTGATCCTTGGTGATGATCTGCGGGCCGGTGAGGACCGGCTTGCCGCCGCCGAGGACATCGGCGTTGTACTTGTAGAGCCACAGCAGGTCCACGGCCTCGTACCCCTGGAGGTAGGGCTGCTGGTCGACCGCGAAGCCGAGTGTGCCGTCCTTGAGCTCCGAGGCCACCTTCGCGTTCAGGTCGAAGGTGTCGATCTCGGCCTTGCTGCCCGCGTCGGCCTTCGCCTTCACCGCGGTGTCCGCGTACGGGGCGCCGAGCGTGACGACCGTGTCGATGGACTCGTCGGCCTGCAGCTTGGCGCCGATGGAGGACTGCACGTCGGGCATGCTGGTGCCCTGGACGTAGAGGTTCTGCACGGTGCCGTGGAAGGTGTTCTTCACACCCGCACAGCGCTGCTCGTGGCCGACGTTGCCCTGCTCGTGCAGGATGCACAGGGCCTTCTTGCGGCCCCGCTTGTTCAGCTCCTCGCCGACCGCCTCACCGGCGATCGTCTCGTCCTGCCCGATGTGGGCGAGCGCGCCGAACGCCTTGGACTGTTCGGAGCCGGAGTTCACCGTGATCACGGGAATGCCGGCCTTCTCGGCGCGCGCGACGGCGGCCTTCATCGCGTCCGGCTTGGCCAGCGTGACGATGATGCCGTCGACCTGCTTGTCCACGGCGGCGTCGACGAGCTGCGCCTGCTGCTGCGCCTCGGCGTTGTGCGAGTACAGGAAGTTGATGTTGTCCTTGACCGCGGCCTGCTTGGCGCCGTTCTGCACGATGTCCCAGAACGTGTCGCCATCGCCCGAATGGGTGATCATCACGAAGGTCCACTTGGGCGTGTTCACCGCGGCCCTGCCCTGGGCCGCCGCCGCCTTACGGGCATCCTCGGCCCGCTTCCCGCCGGTGCTGCTGCATCCCGCGAGGGACACCCCCAGCGCCCCTGCGAGCGCGATGCTTACCCAGGTCCGAGTCCGTGCCACGAGGCCGTGCCCTTCTTGCTGTGTTCTTTGGTGCGCCGGGGCCCGCGAAGCGGCCCGGCGGGCCGTTCCGCAGGCCCCGGGGGCCGACATCTCGCCGGCCCCAAACGCCCAAGTATCGAACACTGGGATCGTGCACCCCATCAGCGGGTCCCGCGCGCGGTGTACTTCTCGAGGGTCGAGGCGTCCTTCTCGGTGATGATGGCCGGGCCGGTCAGGACCGTCTTGCCGCCACCGAGGATGTCGCCGTTGGTCTTGTAGAGCCACAGCATGTCGATGGCCTCGTACCCCTGGAGGTAGGGCTGCTGGTCGACCGCGAAGCCGACCTCCTTGGCCTGGAGGCGCTTGACCACCTCGGCGTTCAGGTCGAAGGTGTCTATCTCCGCCTTGCTGCCCGCGTCGGCCTTGGCCTTCACCGCGACGGCGGCGATCGGGGCGCCCAGGGTGACGACGGCGTCGATGCCCTTCGTGGCCTGGAGCTTCGCCTCGATGGAGGACTGCGTGGCGGGGGCGTTGGTGCCGTCGACGTTGAGGTTCTCGAGCGTGCCCTTGAAGGTCTTCTTCACGCCCGCGCAGCGCTGCTCCAGCGAGACGTTGCCCTGCTCGTGGATGACGCAGACGGCCTTCTTCAGGCCCCGGTTGTTCAGCTCCTCGCCGACGGCCTCACCGGCGACCGACTCGTCCTGGCCGAAGTGCGCGAGCGCCCCGAACTGCTTGGAGAACTCGGCACCGGAGTTGATCGTGACGACCGGGATGCCCGCCTGCTCGGCCTTGGCGAGGACGTCCTTCATGGCATCGGGCTTGGCCAGGGTGACGACGATCCCGTCGACCTTCTTGTCGATGGCGGCCTGAACGAGCTGGGCCTGCCCGCCCGCTTCCTTGTCGTTCGAGTACAGGAAGTCGACGTTGTCCTTGCTCGCCGCCTGCTTGGCGCCGCTCTGCACGATGTCCCAGAAGGTGTCACCCTCGCCGGAGTGCGTCACCATCGCGATCTTCAGACGGGGCGTACTCGCGGCCTTGCCGCCGCTCCCGCCGGCGCTCGCCTTGTTCTCGGAGTCCTTGCCACCGGAGTTGCTGCAGCCGGCCGCGAGCGCGATCACGGCGATCACCGCCGCTGCCGTTCGGGCTGTACGCATGGTCGGAACACCCTCTTTTCCGCCGCACCTTTGCGACTGAGGGGAGTTCTAGCTTTGCGCCCGCACACCAGTCAATGGACTTTTTGGAACATTCTTACGATTCAAATTCGGCCTCGCCGAAGCCGATTCACCACCCCTTCACGACCGCTTCACGGCCGTACGAGGAGCTGGAATTCGAAGGAGTAGCGCGAGGCGCGGTACATGTGGCTGCCGAACTCGACCGCGCGTCCGGTGTCGTCGAAGGTGGTGCGCTGCATGGTGAGCAGCGGTGCCCCTTCGGGCTCACCGAGCCGCTCCCCCTCCTCCGCGCTGGCCGCGCGGGCGCCGACGGACTGGCGGGCGCTGTGCAGGGTGATGCCCGCGGCCCGCATCAGCCGGTACAGACCGGTGGCCTCCATCTGCTCGCTGTCCAGCTCCAGCAGCTCCGGGGGCAGATAGTTGCAGAGGTACGCCATCGGCTCCCCGTGGGCGAGCCGCAGCCGCTCCACCCGGTGCACGTCACTGCCCTCGGCCACGCCCAGAGCGGCCGCGACCTCGGCGGACGCCGGTACGACGGTGTTGACGAGCACCCGGGTCGCGGGACGCTGCCCGGCCGCCTCCAGGTCGTCGTACAGACTGCTGAGCTCCAGGGGCCGCTTGACCTGGCTGTGCACGACCTGGGTGCCGACACCGCGGCGGCGCACCAGCAGACCCTTGTCGACGAGGGACTGAATGGCCTGGCGGACCGTGGGACGGGACAGCCCGAGGCGCCCCGCGAGCTCGATCTCGTTGCCGAGAAGGCTGCCCGGGGTCAGGGTCCCGTGCTCGATCGCTGCCTCCAGCTGTTGGGACAGCTGGAAGTACAGCGGGACCGGACTGCTGCGGTCGACGCTGAGCTGGAGCGACACGGTCGGATCCTCATCTGGTTTCGGCACGGGCCGAGCGTAGCTCCGGGAGATGTTGACGGGAAGTTGTGTAGTTCGATTGTCCGGACAAAGCATTGACAGCGTGCCTGGTGGGCCTCAGTTTGTTCCCATGCGCATCGGACTTATCGGAACGGGTCGTATCGGCACATTTCACGCGACCGTTCTCAACCGCCACCGCGAGGTCGGCTCCCTCATCGTCACGGACGCGGACTCGGTGAGGGCACATGCGGTCGCGGACCGGTTGGGCGCCACGGCGGCACCCAGCGTGGACGAGATCTTCACCTGGGGCGTGGACGCCGTGGTGATCACGGCGGCCACCTCGGCGCACGGCGAACTGATCGGGAGGGCAGCGCGCATGGGGCTCCCGGTGTTCTGCGAGAAGCCGATCGCCGTCGATCTGCCGGGCACGCTGTCCGCGCTCGCCGAGGTCGACGCGGCCGGCACGGTCCTGCAGCTGGGCTTCCAGCGCCGCTTCGACACGGGCTACGCGACCGCGCGCGAGGCGGTGCGCTCGGGGCGGCTCGGACGGCTGCACACCATCCGCGCGATGACCTCCGACCAGTCGCCGCCCCCGGCCGCGTACCTCCCGATCTCCGGCGGCATGTACCGCGACTGCCTCGTCCACGACTTCGACATGCTGCGCTGGATCACCGGCCGCGAGGTCGTCGAGGTGTACGCGATGGGCTCCGACGCCGGGCCCTCGATGTTCCGTGAGGCGCATGACATCGACACGGCCGCCGCCGTCCTCACCCTGGACGACGGCACGCTCGCCACGACGACCGCGACCCGGCTGAACGGCGCGGGCTACGACGTACGCATGGAGCTGGCCGGCGAGCTGGACCAGATCGGCGTCGGCCTGGACGACCGTACGCCGATCGCCTCCACCGAACCGGCCGGACCGCCGGCCGCCGACAAGCCGTGGACCGGTTTCCTGGAGCGCTTCGGCCCTGCCTACGAGGCCGAGCTCGCCGCCTTCGTCGACGTCGTGCGCGGCGAACGCGCCAACCCCTGCGACGGGCAGGAGGCCCTGCACGCCCTGCGCATCGCCGAGGCCTGCGAGCTGTCGCGGCTGGAGAGACGCCCGGTGTATCTGGCGGAGATCCCCGGCAGACGGGACTGAGCGAACACGTCGGTGCCGCTCCCCACCCGAAGCCGCACCACCGTCACCCCTCCATTCACTCCCCCACGCACCACCACTCACCAGCGCACCGGCAGGCTGCGCAGACCGCGCATCAGCATGCCCGAGAGCCAGTCACCAGGGGGCCCGTCCAGCGCGAGATCCGGGCATCTCTCCAGCAGGGAGCGCAGCGCGACCCGGGCTTCGAGACGGGCCAACGGCGCACCCAGGCAGTAGTGGATGCCGTGCCCGAAGGAGAGATGGCCCTGCGGGGCGCGGTGGATGTCGAAGCGGTCCGGCTCCGGGCAACGCGCCGCGTCACGGTTCGCGGCGTCGAGCCCGATCATCACCGGGTCACCCGCTGCGATGGCCCTGCCACCGATCTCCAACGGCTCCGCCGCATAGCGGTACGTCGCCGTCTCGACCGGTCCCTCGAAGCGCAGCACCTCCTCCACCGCGCCGTCGAGGAGCGTCATGTCGGCCCGCAGCGCGGCGAGTTGGTCGGGGTGGGTGAGCAGGGTGTACACACCGTTCGTGATCAAGTTGACCGTGGTCTCGTGGCCCGCGACCAGCAGGATGAACGCCATCCCGCGCAGCTCGTCACGGGAGAGCCGGTCGCCGTCCTCGGCCCGGGTGCGGATGAGGTCGCTGAGCAGGTCGTCGCCGGGTGCCGTGCACCGCTTGTCCTCGATCAGCTCATCGAGATAGGCGGCCAGCTGCCGGACGGCGGCCAGCTCGGAATCTCCATCGGTCGGCGTCACGATCTCGTTCGACATCGCGCGGAACGCCACCCGGTCGATGTCCGGGACGCCGAGCAGCTCGCAGATGACGGTGATCGGCAGCGGATAGGCGAACGAGTCGACGAGGTCGGCGCCCCCCTTCGGCAGCATCTCGGCCAGCAGTTCGTCGGTGATCTGCTGGACGCGCGGGCGCAGCGCCTCCACCCGCCGCATGGTGAACGCGCCCGTGACGAGGGAGCGCAGCCGGGTGTGCTCCGGCGGGTCGGCGATCAGCACATACCGGCCCATCAGCTCTTCTTCGAGCGAACTCCACCCCCCTCTCCTCGTGTCCTTGGAGAGCCTCGGGTCGGCGAGAGCGGCCCGCGCCTCCTCGTACCCGACGACGAGCCAGCCCTCGTACGCACCCGGCTGCGGTGTCCGCACCCAGTGGACGGGGCCGCGCTCGCGCAGCGCCGCGTACACCGGATACGGGTCCCTCGTGAACCCCGCGCCGTACTCCCCCAGATCGATCATGGTGCCCCTCCCGTTGTCCTTACAACGCGCGGGCCCCACGCTCAGTGCCCGTCGTCTCCCTCCAGAAGTCCCGCGTCGTACGTCAACAGGGCGATCTGCACACGGTTGTTGAGGCCGAGCTTGGCGAGGATCCGTGAGACATGGGTCTTGACGGTGGCGACGCTCATGTACAGCTCGGCGGCGATCTCGGCGTTGGAGGAGCCCCGGCCGACGGCCACGGCGACCTCGCGTTCACGGTCGTTGAGCGCGCCGATCCGGTCCCGGGCGCCGGTACGCCGCCCGCCCGGCGTCCCACCGGCCGCGTGCTCCATCAACTGGCGGGTGACGGCGGGCGAGAGCACGGGATCACCGGCCGCGACCCGGCGTACCGCGTCGAGGATCTGCACAGGCGGCGTGTCCTTGAGGACGAACCCGGCGGCACCCGCGCGCAGCGCCCGCAGCACCTGGTCGTCGGCGTGAAACGTGGTGAGGACCACGACCTGCGGCGCGTCCGCGCGCCCCCGCAGCCGTTCGGTGGCCGTGAGTCCGTCGATCACCGGCATCCGGATGTCCATCAGGACGACGTCCGGGCGGGTGCGGTCGACGAGCGCCTCTACCTCGCCGCCGTCCGCGGCCTCGCCGACGATCTCGATGTCGTCGGCGCCGCCCATCATGAAGGACAGGCCGGCCCTGACCAGCGGATCGTCGTCGACGAGAAGCAGCCGGATGGCATTCATGGGGCCTACCGTAGGTGCCCGCCGGGGCATTACCCACGCCTCGACCGCGACGAACGACTACCGTCGGCCGCCAGGACAGTCTCGACGGGGTCTCTCCCGGGAGTGAGGAGTTCAGTGCGCTATCGGCTCTTGGGCAGGACCGGCCTGCGCGTCTCGGAGCTGTTCCTCGGCGCCATGACGTTCGGGGAGCAGGGCGGGGTGGGAGCGCCGAAGGAGGAGTGCGCGCGGATCCTCGACGCGTACGCGGAGGCGGGCGGCAACGTGGTGGACACGGCCGTCAACTACCGCGGCGGCGCCAGCGAGGAGATCGTGGGGGAGTTACTCAGAGGCCGACGCGACCGTTTCGTCCTCTCCACCAAGTACACCGTCTCCCGTGACGGCACCGACCCGAACGCCGCCGGGAACCACCGCAAGAACCTCGCCCTCTCCCTGGAGACGAGCCTGCGGCGCCTCGACACGGACTACATCGACGTCTACTGGGTGCACATCTGGGACCGGAACACACCGGTCGAGGAGACCATGCGCGCCCTGGACGACGCCGTACGGTCCGGCAAGGTCCTGTACGTGGGCATCTCGGACGCGCCCGCCTGGGTGGTCTCACGGGCCAACACCCTTGCCGAGTGGCGGGGTTGGTCCCCCTTCGCCGCGCTCCAGGTGCCCTACAGCCTGCTCAGCCGCGACGCGGAGCGCGAGCTCCTTCCCATGGCGGAGACCCTCGGCATGTCGGTGGCCGCGTGGAGCCCGCTGCAGAACGGCGTTCTGTCGGGCAAGTACACACGTCCGGGCGGCGTGGCCCCCGGCACGGCGACCCGCCTCTCCCCCGAGGCGATCGGGGAACTCGAACATACGGTGGCCGAAGCGGTCCAGTCGGCGGCCGACGAACTAGGCGCCTCCCCCGCCCAGGTGGCCATCGCCTGGACCATGGCCCACTCCCCCGCCGTCCACCCCATCATCGGCGCCCGCCACGTCACCCAGCTCACCGACAACCTGGGCGCAAGCGAACTCACCCTCCCCGACCACATACTGACCGGCCTGGAGGAGGCCACCGCCTTCCGCACAGGCTTCCCGACAGACTTCATCAACGAAACAGCAAGCTGGGTATACGGCACCGCGGGCCACCGGGTAATCCCCCGCACCCCCTGACACACCCGCACCCGCAGCCGCAATGCGACGCAAGGGGCCGTGGCGGTGCGTCGCAAGCCCGTCGCTTACGCCCGGATCGAGCAGCGGCTCCCTTGCCCGGCCCACGTCTGATCCAGCGGCGACGGGCTCGACGCACCGCCACGGCCCCGCCCCACCCGCAACCGCGGGCGCGCACCTCACGCTCACCCACGCAACCGCGGGCACACGCCCACGCTCACCCACCCCACGGCAGCCACGCCCGCACCAAGAAACCCCCACCCCCGTCGGACCCGTGCTCCAGACGCCCCCCGGCCAGAGTGGCCCGCTCGGTCAGCCCGATCAGCCCCTGCCCGGAACCCGGCACATGCGGTACCTCCCCCGGAGGGGCAGGGTTGCGCACGGACACACTCACACCGTCACCCGGGGCCCCCGAGACGCCCACCGTGACCTCGGCCCCCGGAGCATGCTTACGGGCGTTCGTCAGCCCTTCCTGGGCGATGCGATACACGGTCCGCCCGACGGACGCGGGCACAGCCGCGGCATCGGCGACCCGCAGATCGAGGGCCACCTTCATCCCCGCCTCACGCGACTCGGAGACCAGCGCGTCCAACGCGCCGAGCGTCGGCTGCGGCCGCCCCGCGTCGTCGGAGTCACCCGCCCGTAGCACCCCGATGATCTCCCGCAGATCCTGCAGGGCCTCGTGTGCGCTCTCCCGGATCACCCCGGCGGCCCGCGCGACCTCCTCGCGAGGCGCGTCCGGTCGGAACTCCATCGCCCCCGCGTGCACGCTCAACAGCGTCAGCCGGTGCGCTAGCACATCGTGCATCTCGCGCGCCATCGCCTCGCGCGCCAGCCGCTGCGCCTGCTCGGCCCGCAGCGCGGCCTCCGTCTCGGCCCGCCGTGCCCGGTCCCGCAGACTCAGCATGAGCTGCCGCTTGGACCGTACGAACATGCCCCAGCCGACGACCGCCAGGGTCAGCAGCGCGGTGACGGCGATGGCGGCGGCGTAGGACAGATCGGGATCGGGGCGCAGCCAGAAGTAGACCGGAAGCAGGGCGAGTTGGAGACCGGCGACCCAGCCCACGTACTTGAGGGGCCGGTGCACGGCGAGCGTGAAGAGGGCGACCAGGCCTGCGCCGCCCGCGGTGTTCGAGAGCAGTCCGACGGGGATCATCGCCACGGCCAGCCCCAGCGGCCACCGGCGGCGCGACCACACGGCGAGGCAGGCGAGTCCGCCGATCCACTGGTCGACGACGGCGAGGGCGTGCGGGGTGTCCGGGTCGCGGGTCAGCGTGTGCGCGGCCATCGCCCCGATGACGACGGCCAGCGCGAAGCAGCCGAAGTCGACCATCCAGTCACGCGCGGTACGCCGGGGCCGTCCGCCCCGCCCCGTCCGCTCGGGGTCGAGCTCCGCGACCACGGCCGACGGCAGCAGCCAGCGCCGCCCGGGCAGAACGGGTGCCGCCGGCACCGGATTGTCACCACTCACGGTCGACAAATCTACGGGCCCGCCCCGCGGGCACCTCCCCCGCGGCGGTGATCGTCGACCAAAGTCGCGGCGCCGCATACTTTCGTCCGGACGTACCTCGCCCCGCGGCCCATGGACGTGGGGGGGGGGGAGCCGCGGGGCGAGGATCTTCCACAAAGCGGTCAAACCAGTCGTACGCGCAGCCCTCGGCTCAGCAGCCGAAGTTGATCAGCTTGAACGTGACGTAGTGATCCGAGGTGTAGTAGTCCTCCTGCGTCTTCTTGCCGGTCACGATGCGCTTGGCGCCACGCGTCGAGGAGCCCGGCGTGATGACGGTGTACTCGTGGTAGTACCCGGTGGACTGGGAGGGCAGGACACCCTCCCGGTTCTGGAAGACGACCCCGTCCTGGGAGTACGGGAAGGGACCGCCGGACGCGATCAGGTCCAGCGTGTCGTACGCCTGCGACGGCAGCTTGCTGTAGCAGATGCTGCCCACGGCGGTGACCGCCGCGTTGGCGGGGACCACGGCGGTGCCGCCGATGAGCAGCGCGGACATGAAGGCGACCAGGGCGCCGATACGAGTGATTCGTGGGGGGAATCTCATGACTCTAGGATGACGCGCGTAGACCCTGGCATGTCAATGTCAAGGCAGAGGATTTCTCCCGCCAAGTCCGATGAATTTTCCGGGAGTTAACGAAGCCCGACACGACGCCCTGCGCGGTCAGCTGCTCGCGAGGCCTTCGGCGGTAGTGTGCCGAGGGACGGTGCAGTGTGCACACGACGCCATCCACGGTGAGGGGCGATGATCGTTTCGGTGGTGTCGATGCCGGAGGGCGTCGTCGCTCGCACCGGTCTGGCACAGGCCCGGGAGCGCCTCGCGGCGACCTCCGGCTTCGTGATCGTGGACATCGACCTGGGAGACGAACCCCCGCCCGACGAGGAGCCGCTCTCCCGTCGGCTCGGACTGGACGACGCGGCCGGCGAGTGGCTCGGCAGAGCGGACGAGCACGTCCGGGCCGAGTACCACGACGGGACTGCCATCGGCGTCGTTCCGGTGGTCAGCGGAAACGAGGTCACCCATATCCATGTCCTCGCCGACCAGCGCCGCTTCATCACGGTGCACCACGGGCCCGTCGAACTGATCGAGGCCTTCCTCGACCGGCTGCCGCAGGACCTGCCCCCCGACGTGGTGACGACGCTGTTCCTGTTTCTGCAAGGGGTCCTGGAGACCTTTCGCCGGGCCGTCACGCAGGCCCATCTGGAGGTCGAGGACCTGGAGGAGGCGATGTTCGAGCGGCGGCAGCCGGAGCACGTCCAACAGCTGGCCCAGCTGCGACGGCGCGCGGCCCATCTGCATCGCGCGTTCCTGCCGTACGCCGCGGTCGCCCAGGAGATCCTGGTGCGCCGCAGGATGACGGATCACCACCTCTCGGAGGAGCGGCAGGCGATGAACCGGCTGCACGAGCACACCGTGCAGCTGGTCCTCGTGGAGATCGAGGCACTGCGGGACGCGGCCCGGCGGGCCGCGACCAGCTACGCGTCACTCGTCGCCGATCAGCAGAACGTCGTGATCAACAGACTCACGATCGTCTCGATGATCTTCTTGCCGCTGTCGTTCCTGACCGGCTTCTTCGGCATGAACTTCGCCTACCTCACCAACCGGCTGATGAGCGAGGACTCCTTCCTGGAGTTCGGTGTGGGTCTGCAGGTGGGTGCCGTGGTCGTCGCCCTGTACTACGTGCTGTACCGCACGCACTGGCGGCAGCTGCGCGACAGCCGTACCCGCGACGCCGCCGACGACCAGTCCTGATCGCGGCCCACCGGAGCCCCGCGCGGCAGCGCGGCCTCAGCCGCCGAGCTCCTGGTACCTGGCCGTCAGGGCCGTGGCGCCCTCCTCCGTGAGGGAGCCGAACAGACGCAGGCGGGAGATGCCCCCGTCGGGGAAGATGTCCACGCGCGCGCGGGTCCCGATCACGGACGCGGCGAGGACGAAGCGGTGGTTGGTGTCGGGCTGGAGGCGGGTACGGGGGAGGATCTCCGTCCAGTCGCCGTCGTCGCCGTCCTTCACCGACACCGACGCCCAGCCGGCGCTGTTGCCCTTCAAGTACGCCGTGTCGATCTCCAGGGCGCGGATCTCGGACTGGGCGACCAACTGGTAGCGGATCCAGTCGTTGCCCTGGTCGCGGCGGCGGCGGGTCTCCCAGCCGTCGTCCATCTTGCGGGAGCGTCCCGGCTGGATGGTGTTCGTGGCGGGCGAGTAGAAGAGGTTGGAGGCGTCCTCGACCCGGCCGCCGTTCTCCAGGGCGAGAACGTCGAAGGTGCCGAGCGCGGAGAGCCACTCCGGGTCGGCCACGACCTCGCCGTAGACGCGCAGTCGGGCGATGCCGCCGTCGGGGTGCTGGTTGACGCGGAGGTGGGTGAAGCGCTGCTCGACGGAGACGGCGAAGCCGTTGGCGGCGTGGCCGCCGACCGCCGTGCGCGGTACGAGCGTCGTCCACTTCACGTCGTCCGCGAGGAGTTCCTCCGGTGACGGGGAGCCGGGCACCGAGGCGCCCTCGACCGACACCGCCTGGGGGTAGTTGCCGCGGAAGTGGGCCGTGTCGACCACCACCCCGCGCACGACACCGGGTGCGCCGAGCCGGACGAGCGCCCAGTCGTGGTCCTCGGCCGTCGGCCACGGGTGCTCGGCCGAGGCGCCGCGGCGCCGCCGCGTCTCCCAGCCGTCCATGACCTTGCCCTTGTGCCCGAAGTGCTCGGGGTCGAACTCGGCCCGCCCGGGCAGCAGGAGGTTCTCGCGCTGGGCGAAGAACTCGTCGTTGGCGGCGATGACCCCGGCACCGAGCTGCCGGTCGGCGAGGTTGGCGTACTGGGTGAAGGGGAAGTCGGCGGTGCGGTGGTCCGCGTACGGGTCGCCGCCTCCGTAGGGGTTCGCGTCGCCGGTGAAGTGAGGAATCGCCGTCACGTTGATCAGGTCTGCCTTTCGAGGTCGGCCGCTACGGGTGCGGGTGCGGGTGCGTTCGAGGACTACGGGGTGCGCGACAGGAGTTCGCCGACGGGGGCGCCGAACTCGCCGCCGGACACGATGCGCTCGCCTCGCAGCCAGGTGGACTTCACGACCCCGCTGAGCGTTCGGCCGGCGTAGGCCGTGACCCGGTTGCGGTGCTGCAGCGCGGCGGGATCCACGGTGAAGGTCTCGTCGGGGGCGAGGACGGCGAAGTCGGCGTCATGGCCCACCGCGATGGCGCCCTTTCGGGAGTCGAGGCCTACCAGTCGGGCGGTGCTCGTGGACATCCAGCGGACCACGTCCTCCAGGCTGTGACCGCGCTTGCGGGCCTCCGTCCAGACCGCCGACAGGCTCAGCTGGAGCCCGGAGATGCCGCCCCAGGCGGTCGCGAAGTCGTCCGTCTTCAGGTCGGGCGTGGACGGCGAATGGTCGGTGACGACGCAGTCGATCGTGCCATCGGCCAGCGCCTGCCACAGGAGGTCCTGGTTGGCGGCCTCACGGATGGGCGGGCAGCACTTGAACTCGCTCGCCCCGTCCGGGACTTCCTCCGCCGTCAGGGTCAGGTAGTGCGGGCAGGTCTCCACCGTGATCCGCACGCCCGCACGCTTGGCGTCGGCGATCAGGGGCAGCGCGTCGGAGGACGACAGGTGCAGCACGTGCACACGCGCGTGAAGGCGTCCGGCCTGCGCGATGAGGTTGCCGATGGCGGTGTCCTCGGCGTCGCGCGGGCGCGAGGCCAGGAAGTCGGCGTACTTCCGGCCGCCCTTCTGAGGGGCGGCGGCGAGGTGGTGCGGATCCTCGGCGTGCACGATGAGCAGGCCGTCGAACGCGGCGATCTCGGCCAGGGACCGGGCCAGTTGTTCCTGGTCCAGCTCGGGGAACTCGTCCACGCCGGACGGCGACAGGAAGGCCTTGAAGCCGAAGACTCCCGCGTCGTGCAGCGGGCGCAGGTGCTTGACGTTGTCGGGGAGGGCACCGCCCCAGAAGCCGACATCGATGTGCGCCTTGGAGCGGGCGACGTCCTGCTTCGTACGGAGGTGGTCGACCGTGGTCGTCGGCGGGAGGGAGTTGAGCGGCATGTCGACCAGGGTGGTGATGCCGCCGGCCGCGGCGGCGCGCGTCGCGGTCCAGAAGCCCTCCCACTCCGTGCGGCCGGGGTCGTTGACGTGCACGTGGGTGTCGACCAGGCCCGGCAGGAGGACGTCGTCGCCGAAGTCCTCCAGGCGGACGCCGGGCGGCACCTCGGCGTCGTACGCGAGCACGGCCGTGATTTTGCCCGCGGCGACCGCGACCGTGGCGGCGCGTGTCCCTTCGGGAGTGATGACGCGCGTCGAGCGCAGCATCAGTTCGACCCATCCGACGTCGGTCACCCGGACCCCTCTCTCTGCCGCTGTCGACTCCCGCTGCCGCAGTTAACTTCCACGTAACGGAATTCAACGTTCTGTTGAAGGAGTCTTCACTCAAGCCCTCGCGTCGTCAAGGGCTCACCCCTCCACCCTGCCCCCGAACGCGCCCCTCTGGATATTTCCACAGAATGGAATTAGAATTCCACAAAGCAGAACGTAGCTACGTACCACCGAGGAGTCAACCAAGTCCCGGGTAGGCTGCATCACTGCCTGTCAGCCTTGAAAGGACCGCGCCGTGCCTGCGTCCAGCGCCAGCACCACCGACGCCGCCAAGTCATCCGCCCCGAGCGGTGGTGTCCAGTCTCTCGAGCGCGCCTTCGACCTGCTCGAGCGCATGGCAGACGCCGGCGGGGAGGTCGGCCTGAGCGAGCTCTCCGTGAGCAGCGGGCTGCCGCTGCCCACCATCCACCGCCTCATGCGCACGCTCGTGGCCTGCGGTTACGTACGCCAGCAGTCGAACCGCCGCTACGCGCTCGGCCCCCGCCTGATCCGCCTGGGCGAGTCCGCCTCCCGGCTGCTCGGCACCTGGGCGCGCCCCTATCTCGCCCGTCTGGTCGAGGAGACCGGCGAGACCGCGAACATGGCGCTGCTCGACGGGGACGAGATCGTGTACGTGGCCCAGGTGCCCTCCAAGCACTCGATGCGCATGTTCACCGAGGTGGGGCGCCGGGTGCTGCCGCACTCCACGGGCGTGGGCAAGGCCCTGCTCGCGAACACCCCGGCGGACGAGGTGCGCGCGCTGCTCGCCCGTACCGGCATGCCCGCCGCGACGGAGAAGACGATCACCACCCCGGACGGCTTCCTCGCCGCGCTGGAGGAGGTGCGCCGGCTCGGTTACGCGGTGGACGACAACGAGCAGGAGATCGGCGTGCGCTGCCTCGCCGTCTCGGTCCCCGACTCCCCCACGGCCGCCGCCATCTCGATCTCCGGTCCCGCGGGCCGGGTCACGGACGTGGCCACGGAGAAGATCGTGCCCGTGCTCCAGCAGGTCGCGGCGGAGCTGTCGGAGGCGCTGGCGAGCTCGGGCCCGGGGGCCTGACCGGAGCGCCCCCGGGGTCACCCGGCGGCGAAGTCGGCAAAGTCGGCGAAGTCCCGCGCCAAGGCCCGGCGCAGGCGCGGCGTTCGCGCCGCGCGAAGGCCGGGGCGGGCACCGTCAGGACCGGGCAGCGGGCGTGCGCCGACACCTGGCGGCGGACCGCGGCCCTACGAGCCCCCGCGCGGGCGCCGAGGACCAGGAGGTCGTCCGGGTGCGCGGCCAGTCGGCACAGGGCCCGGTCGGGACGGGCACGGACCATCCTGCGGACGACGGTGACCTCTGACGGCGTACCGCCGAAGGCCTCCTCGAAGGCGCGGTCGAGCCGGGCGGCGGCCTCGCGGGCGCAGCGGGCGGCCCAGGCGTCGGGGTTGCGGAGTAGAGGACCTCGCCCTCGGGCGGCTCCCACGCGAGTACGGCCACGAGCACGCGGCCGCTGGAGCGGGCGGCGCGTGCGGCGGTCCGCAGCGCGGCGAGGCCGGCGAGCGAGCCGCTGCCGCCGACGACGACCTGTCCGGCGGCGGCCATCAGGATTCACCCCGGTGTGGCCGCGGCAGCCCGAGCCCCCCACCGGCACGGGCGGCGAAGCGCCCCGCGGCCAGCCTGCGCACCCACTCCCGCACCGGCACCCCCGGCATCCGCGCCTCCTGGCGCCGCTGCATCTCCCGCTCCCCACGATCGGTGAGGCAGTGGTCGCCTCCGTTGCCGCACGTACTCCCCTTCTCGCGGACGTCTCCGGTGTCGATCGACATCGCTCCGCTCCCCTTCCCAGGCCAATGCGGTGGGACGATTTCCCCTGGTCCTCGAAGTCTGTACGCTGATTGGCCTGCCCCACAGGGCCAATACATAGGAGTTGGCATGGTGAACGGACCGGTGGTCCACGGAATGGACAGGACGCTGGGAAGCCGGCAGCTCGCCGCGCTGCTGTCCGCCGTGCCCCACGCCGACGGCCGCCCCGGGTATCGCGCGCTGGCCGACGGCGTACGCAGGCTGCTCCTCGACGGCCGGATCGCGCTGCACGTCCGGCTGCCCGCCGAGCGCGAGCTGGCCTCCGCGCTCACGGTCAGCCGGGCCACGGTGACGGCGGCGTACGACCTGCTGCGGGAGGACGGCTTCGCGCGGAGCCGGCGGGGCGCGGGGACCTGGACGGAGCTGCCCGCCGGCCACCGCCCGGCCAATGTGGCCTCCTTCCCGGCCGACGACGGGGTGATCGACCTGGCCATCGCGGCGCCCGGCGCGCCCGAGGCGGAGCTCGCGGAGGCCTTCGCGGAGGCGGGCGTCCTGCTGGCCCGGCGGGCCTCGACACCCGGCTATCACCCCTACGGGATCCCGGAGTTGAGGGCCGCCGTCGCCGAGCGGTTCACCCGGCGCGGGCTGCCGACACTGCCGGACCAGATCCTCATCACGAACGGCGCGCAGCAGGCCCTCTCGCTGACGCTCGGGCTGCTCGGGCGGCCCGGTGACCGGATCCTGGTCGAGAACCCCTCGTATCCGAACGCGCTCGACGCGATGCGCCGCGTGGGACTGCGCACCACTCCCGTGCCCGTCACCGCGGAGGGCTGGGACCCGGGGCTGATCGACTGCGCGCTGCGGCAGGCGGCGCCCCGGCTCGCGTATCTGATCCCCGACTTCCACAATCCGACGGGTCATCTGATGCCGCTCGAACAGCGCCTGGCGGTACTGGAGTCGGCGCGCGCGACCGGCACCTGGCTCGTGATCGACGAGACGATGACGGACATCGCGCTGGATGTCCCCGGGGCCGCGCCGTTCGCCTCGCTCGCACCCCGCGGAATGAGCGAACAGGTCGTGACGGTGGGGTCGTTGAGCAAGACGCACTGGGGCGGGCTGCGCCTCGGCTGGGTGCGGGCGGGATCCCGGCTGATCACGGAGCTGGCGACCGCGCGGGTGCCCACGGACATGGGCGGCTCGGTCCTGGACCAGTTGGTCGCGCTCGGACTGCTGGCGCGCACGGACGAGGTGCTGCGCGAGCGGCTGCCGCGGCTGCGCGCCCAGCGGGACGCGCTCGCCGACTCACTGGCCCGTCATCTCCCCGACTGGCGCTGGCAGTTGCCGCCCGGCGGACTGACGCTGTGGATCGACCTGGGCCGCCCGATCGCCTCGTCGCTGGCCCGCGCGGCCCTGGCCCAGGGTCTGCGCATCGAGGGCGGTTCCCGCTTCGGCGCCGACCCGGGCACCCATGAGCACCGGCTGCGTTTCCCCTACACCCTGCCGTCCGACGTGCTCGACGAGGCGGTACGCCGGCTCACGACCGCCCTGGACAGCGGGCTGACCGCGGCCGGAGCGGAGGCGGGCCGCCCGCACTGGGTGGCGTGAGAGTCCGGGAACGCACCCGGAGAAGGACCCCGCCCCTGCCCCCTCAAGGGCGCCGGGGCGGTTCCCCGAACAGCTCCACCGCGCTGCGTACGCCCGCGAGGCCGGTCGACAGCGCGCTGACCGAGCCGATCGCGCCCGCGATCAGCAGTAAGGAGCGGCGCAGCCGGGGTATCTCGGGCATGCCGCTGAGGGCCATCGCGGCGAGCGCGGCGAGCTCGTCCTCGGCGATGCCCCGGTCGGGGAACTCGGCCGGATGTGTGGCGAGTTCACGGCGCAGCCGGGAGACGGCGGTCCGCAGTTCCGCCACCCTCGGATCCTCGTCGCTGCCGGTCACTGGCCTCTGTCCCAAGCTCCGCAACACAGCTCGCCCCCTCGCACGTCCTTGTGCGCACGCCCTTCGCCGGTCTGTCCCGCACCCCATGGCGATGGTCGGGCGCCGGGGGACGCGGGCCAGTAAACGCCACCCGATGCGGTGGCGCCACCGCGCGGACCGAAATTCAGCCCCACGAAACCGTGCCGCCGGCGCCGGGTCAGGTATGCAGGAGGTATGACGCACAGGGAAGACGGCGTATGACGCACAAAGAAGACCAGGTGGCCGGGCTGCTCCTCGCGGCGGGCGGGGGGCGACGGCTCGGCGGGCGGCCCAAGGCGCTGCTCGAACACCGGGGGCGCCCCCTCGTGGAGTACGCGGTGGGGGTGCTGCGCGCGGCCGGATGCACGCGCGTCCACGTGGTGCTGGGGGCGCGGGCCGACGCCGTACGGGAGCGGGCGCGGCTCGACGGGTGTGTGCTCGTGGACAACCCTGAGTGGGAGCACGGCATGGGTTCGTCACTGCGCGCCGGGCTCGGCTCGCTCGCCGGCACGGGCGCGCGGGCGGCGCTGGTCTCGCTGGTCGACCAGCCCGGCATCGGGCCGCGGGCGGTCGCCCGGGTGCTCGCCGCCCACCAGGACGACACCTCGCTGGTTTCCGCGGCCTACGACGGGGTGCGCGGCCATCCCGTCCTCTTCGGCGCCGCCCACTGGGCCGGTGTCGCGGCGAGTGCCACCGGTGACCGGGGGGCACGCGCCTATCTGCAGGAGCACGAGGCGGCGATCACGCTCGTCGAGTGCGGTGACGTGGCGGAGCCGTACGACATCGACACGGAGGACGATCTGGGACACCTTGAGTGAACGGCGTGGCACTGAGCGCCACGGTGCCTCGACCTGGAGAATCTCGACATCAACAAACCATTGAACTTCCACCATGAGGAAACTATTATCCACTGCTCAGAAGCACCGGGCTGCTCTCCCGGCGCTGATCGCCCTACCCGGGTCGCCTGGCACCCGGTGCCACGCTCGCTGAAGGAAGTGACAGCTCATGTCCGCACCAGCGCCGTCCCCGCTGGCCATCGTCGACGCCGAGCCCCTGCCCCGGCAGGAAGAGGTCCTCACGGACGCGGCCCTCGCCTTCGTGGCCGAGCTGCACCGGTTGTTCACGCCCCGGCGTGACGAGCTCCTCGCCCGCCGCGCGGAGCGCCGCGCCGAGATCGCCCGCACCTCCACGCTCGACTTCCTCCCCGAGACCGCGGCCATCCGCGCGGACGACTCCTGGAAGGTGGCCCCCGCTCCGGCCGCCCTGAACGACCGCCGTGTCGAGATCACCGGCCCCACCGACCGCAAGATGACCATCAACGCCCTCAACTCGGGCGCGAAGGTCTGGCTCGCGGACTTCGAGGACGCCTCGGCGCCCACCTGGGAGAACGTGGTCACCGGTCAGCTCAACCTGATCGACGCGTACACCCGCAGCATCGACTTCACGGACTCGAAGTCCGGCAAGACGTACGCCCTGAAGGCGAACGACGAGCTCGCGACGGTCGTCATGCGGCCACGCGGCTGGCACCTGAACGAGCGCCACCTCGTCGACGCGGACGGCACGCCCGTCCCTGGCGCGCTCGTCGACTTCGGCCTGTACTTCTTCCACAACGCGCAGCGGCTGCTCGACCTCGGCAAGGGTCCGTACTTCTACCTCCCGAAGACGGAGTCGCACCTGGAGGCCCGCCTCTGGAACGACGTCTTCGTCTTCGCGCAGGACTACGTCGGCATCCCGCAGGGCACCGTCCGCGCGACCGTCCTGATCGAGACGATCACGGCGGCGTACGAGATGGAGGAGATCCTCTACGAACTCCGCGACCACGCCTCCGGGTTGAACGCGGGCCGCTGGGACTACCTCTTCTCCATCGTCAAGAACTTCCGTGACGGCGGCCAGAAGTTCGTGCTGCCGGACCGCAACGCGGTGACGATGACGGCCCCGTTCATGCGCGCCTACACCGAACTCCTCGTCCGCACCTGCCACAAGCGCGGCGCGCACGCGATCGGCGGCATGGCGGCGTTCATCCCCTCCCGGCGCGACGAAGAGGTCAACAAGGTCGCCTTCGAGAAGGTCAAGGCCGACAAGGACCGCGAGGCGGGCGACGGCTTCGACGGCTCGTGGGTGGCCCACCCGGACCTGGTCCCGATCGCGATGGCCTCCTTCGACGCCGTCCTCGGCGAGAAGCCGAACCAGAAGGACCGGCTGCGCGAGGACGTGTCGGTCGCCGCCGGGGACCTGATCGCCGTCGACTCCCTCGACGCCAGGCCGACGTACGACGGTCTGGTCAACGCCGTCCAGGTCGGTATCCGTTACATCGAGGCCTGGCTGCGCGGGCTCGGCGCGGTCGCCATCTTCAACCTCATGGAGGACGCGGCCACCGCCGAGATCTCCCGCTCGCAGATCTGGCAGTGGATCAACGCGGGCGTCGAGTTCGAGCACGCGGGGCACACCGTGAAGGCCACCCCGGAGCTGGCCCGCGAGGTCGCCGCCGAGGAGCTGGCGAACATCCGCGCCGAGATCGGCGAGGAGGCCTTCGCGGCCGGCCACTGGCAGCAGGCCCACGACCTGCTCCTGGAGGTCGCGCTGGACGAGAACTACGCCGACTTCCTGACGCTGCCGGCGTACGAGCAGCTCAAGGGCTGACCTCCGAGGCGGCTCACTTGTCCGAGTGGCCCAGGGACCTTCCCGGGGCCACTCAGTCGCGTACGAGCTTCTTCACGGCCGTCGGTTCCGGGAAGCCCTGCTCGCGCCGGTCCCAGACCACCTCGTCGTTCACGCGGACGACGAACACGCCGCCGGTGCCGGGCTTCAGGGACAGCTCGGTGAGTTCCGTCTCGAAGGTGGTGAGCAGCTCCTGGGCCAGCCAGGCCGCACGGGGCAGCCAGCGGCACTGGGTGCAGTATTCGATCTGGACGCGCTGGACGTCTGTCATCCGAGGTGCACCGACCAATCCTGTTCCGCCGCCGGTTTGCCGTGCAGGTCGGGGACCCGCTTCAGCCAGTTCGGGCGGCCCTGCTGGGTTTTCGTCGCGCGGTCCGCGTCCTCGGCGGCGAGCTGTTCACGGCTCGGGAAGTCCGTGGGAAGCCAGTCGGCGGAGGCCTTCACGCGGGCGAGGAGATAGCGGACGTACGCCTCCCGCGCCTCGTCCGGGGTCGCGAAACCGGGTTCTTCCGCGAGCCAGGCGTCCGGCACCGCGGCGGTGACCTCGCGCAGCAGCTCCTCCGTCACCTTGGGCGCGAGCTCGGCGTCGGCGGCGCGGGTGTCCGGGGCGTAGCCGCCGAGGGCGTGGCGGCGGAAGTCGTACGCCTTCTCCGGGGCCGAGGCGTCCCAGCGGTGGTGGAAGACGAGGGCGGCGCCGTGGTCGATCAGCCACAGCCGCGGGGGCGCGATGCCGAACGTCGGCCAGACCATCAGGTTCGAGCTGTGCACCGTGCGGTCCACGTTGACCGTGAGGGCGTCCAGCCAGATCACCTTGCCCGCCTCCAGCGGGTCGACGGGGAACGTCCTGGCCATCTCCGGGGTGAAGTCCTTCGCGCCCGGCAGATAGTCCATGCCGAGGTTGAGCCCCGCGCTGACGCGCAGCAGGTCCTGGACCTCCTGGTGCGGTTCGTGCTCGGCGACGGCCGGGTCGAAGTGGACGAGGACCAGCTCGGGGAAGCGCAGCCCGAGGGCGCGCGCGAGTTCACCGACGATCACCTCGGCGACCAGCGCCTTGCGGCCCTGCGCGGAGCCCGTGAACTTCACGACGTACGTCCCCAGGTCATCGGCCTCGACGACTCCGGGCACGGAGCCACCAGACCGCAGGGGTGCGATATAGCGGGTCGCAGTGACCTCGTTCAGCATTTTCTCAGGCCATACATTTTCTTGACCTTACAATCCATGACCAACCTCAGACATCCACAACCAAGGTAATTGATGTGTGCCCGTCGCTTCCGGCCTCCGGCATGAAGTGAGCATAGTAACCGAGGGTGACAGCCGGCGAGGAGTGCCCGAGTCACCGCCCAGGTGGTGCCCGGGAGAGGCGGCTCAGGATGATCTGGTGAGTTCTTCGAGTAGGAAGATGAAGGACTCGTACGGCTGCCCGGTGGCTTGTCTCAGACCCATCTCGCACGTGCGGTTCGCCGAGAGGTATGCCTGCGCCGGAGAGGTGTCGAGTCCGGCGGCCCGTCCGGACGTCCGAAGCGGACCACAGGGGTGCAACATGGCAGGTTGCAATGACCTCGTTCAGTATTTTCTCAGGCCATACATCTCCCTGACCTGACAATCCGGCGAGGAGAACACGGCTGTCCCCTGCTTCGGGAAGAAGAGGAGCCGTGTTCTCCTAGCCGCGGAATGTCCCGCCCGGCCTCAGACCGGGTTGGAGGGAACGGAATCCTGCGGCGTGAGGGCCGGCGGGCCGATTCGCGGGTCGGTGGGGCGAGGGACGTAGACCGGGGAGTCCGATTGGTAGAAGAGGTCGATGTCGGCTTCCTCGCCGCCGACGATCAGCGTGTCCCACGCACCGCTTTCCTGGAGCGTGCGAAGCGTGGCCGGGTCCAGCGTCAAGAGGTGGTCGCGCAGTTCCTCGTCGGTGGGCATACCGGGGAGACGGGTTGCGAGGCGCTCGCGTATCGCTGTCATGCGCTCCAGCAGGGCGTCGAGGGACGCGTGCTCGGGTTCGGAGCCGTCGCCGCGTTCCGGTTCCATGCTGCGGGCGATGATGTCCTTGATGGCCCGGGTGACGCCCTGTTCGTCGGTGGTGACCATGGCGTTCCAGGCCCGGCTCTTGTGCCGGTACTGAAGCATGGACATGGCCGCCTCGTGCCGGATGAAGTCGGCGTCGCGCAGCGGCTTCCCCTGCCATGTGCGGCTGAGGGAGCGAGCGAGCGAAGTGGCGGAGGCGAGACCGCTGTTGAGACCGCGCCCCGGCCAGAAGTGGATGGCGTTGGCCGCGTCGCCCAGCAGGAGGCCGTACGTGCCGGGGCCCGTCGCGGTCGGGCGGCTCAGCTGCGCCGTGAACCGCGGGCGCTGCACCATGTCCAGGCGGAACGACGTGATCGCGGTGAGGTCGTTCTCCGGCACGCCGAACAGCTTCAGTCCCTCCCGGATCCGCTTCCACAACGGCGAACTGCGCAGCAGGGCGGGCAGGAAGAGGGTTCCGTGCGTGGGACAGCGGAACTCGTGGTCCTCTTCGCGGCTCATGACGCAGGGGCGAGCGGCGATGCACTCCTCGAAGACCTGACGGACCGGGTCGATGCCGATCACGTTTCGGGCCTCCTCGCGGGTGAGCCGCATGTTCAAGAAGCCCTCGCCGCGCAGCGAGTTGAGAAGAAACCTGTTCTGCGACACGGTCAGCAGGACGCTCATCTGGTCCGAGAGCGGGGACTTCACCCGAAGCCCCAGCACCACGTCCTGCAGGTGGTCGCCGTCGAGGGAGTAGATCGAGGCGTCGGCCGCGCCGAAGCGGTCGGCGTAGTGCTCCCGCGTGCGGGATCGTCCGCCTTCGCAGATCGCCAGGACGTGTTCCTGCGCGAGCCGACCCTGATGCTCCGACGGGTCGAACCGCTCCGGCACCAGCCGGATCGCGGCGTTCTTGTTCGCCAACTCCAGCAGGCGGTCCTCGATGTAGGCGATCCGGATGTTGCGGGGAGGCAGGCCGTCGACGGAGTCCGGTCCGACGGGCCACATCTCCGAATAGTCGCCCACGTCGCCGAACAGCGCCGACTGGATGTCCTCAGGCAGAGCGAGGTACTGCCGGCTCTGGACGGTCACGACCTGTTGGCGACGGACGTTTCCCTGGGTCTCGTCCTTCCAGACGACGGTGGAGCCGTTCTTGATCCACCGCCCTTCGTAGACCGTGATCGAGACCCGCCCGCGCAGCATGTTCTCCAGCGTCAGCGCGAAGGCGAGGCCCACCGGACCTCCGCCGGTGATGGTGACCCTGAGCACGCCAGGGTCCGCGGTGGCGCTCACCCGGGGTGCGTCGAGGTGGGAGAGATCCATCATCGTCTCGATGGCGTCCTCCGACTCGAAGAGGAAGGTCTCCTCACCTATTCGGATGCGGTCGCCGGAGCGCAGTGCATGCCGTGTGATGCGCTGGTCGTTGACGAAGGTGCCGTTCCGGCTGTTGCGGTCGTAGAGCACGAAGCCGGCATCCTCCTCGAGGATTTCGGCGTGCAGACGGGAGGCGTTGGCGCTGACGATCACGACGTCGTTGTCGCTCTTGCGACCGAACGTCAGTGGAGCAGCGCTCAGGACCACGCTTTGACCAGTGAAGGGGCCCGTTTGCCCCAGGATGACCGATGGCACTCATACTCCTTATGAACGACATCCAACTGCGAAAGAGAGGCCGCGCGACGCGGCTGACCCGACACGAGACCGGAGCCTTCACTCAAACGTGAACGTGACCTGGTTTAGTTCGATTCTTGCGACAAATTCGTTCCGCGCCTCGTCGCGGGGCCGCGATCCGGACACCTCGCCGCGCCGCGGGAGAACTCCGGGCACGGGACGGCCGGGACCGAGGGCCGCCCCGATCCACGCACTCGACATGCGGCGAAGAGTGGTGGAAACCTTTCCGCGGCGGCCCGTTGGGACCCTCGGCAACGCGGTGCGAGCCGTCGGTCGGTGTCCGGACGGCTTGCCTCAGCCCGTTCCGGCCTCGCAAGTCAGCGACAGAGGCACCATGTTGGACTTGCCCTGCAAGGGTGCCTTGAGCTCCACGCCGATTTCGCTCTCGAGCTTTCCGGCTTCCGCCCACGTGCTCAGGCTCACCGTGTCCTGCTTGCTGAGCCCTCCGTCATCCGAGAACACCAGCGTCCTCCAGTGCGGATCGGTCACCGAGCCGTCCTTGGACACCCACCGGTAGGAGAATTGGGCCGGGAGCCGGTCCACCGTGAACGTCGCCGTAAAGGTGGGCACCTGCTCGCTCGGCGGCGGGCACTGTCCCGAGTACGTCGTGTGCGAACCCCTCACCGTCACCCGCACCCCCAAGGTGGCGGAGGCGCCTTGGTCGTCGCCCTGTGTGCTCGCGGCGGTGGCGTTCTCGGCGTTTTTCGAGGCCGAACCCGCCCCTGCGGTGGCGTTGCCGGCGCTCTGCCGATCTCCGCTTCCGTTTCCGTCGTTCATGAGCGCATAGCCCACCCCGGCCAGCGCCAGCACGCACAGGGACACGCCCGCGGCGACGAGCGCGATGCTGCGCCGACTGCGCCGCGCGTCGACCGGGGGGACGGAGGAGGCGGGTGTTCCGGCGGCGCGCGGATCCAGCACTGCGGGATCCGCGACCGCGGGCTGTGCCCCAGGATCCGCGTCCGCCGACCGCGCCAGGGAATGCGTGATCGTGGGCTGCGCCGAAGGATCCGCGACCGTCGCCCGCGCCAGGGGCTCAGCGACCGTGGGCTGCGTCACGGGATCCGCGTCCGCCGCCTGCGCCGAAGGTTCCACGGCCGTGGGCTGCGCCGAAGGATCCGCGACCGTGGGCTGCGCCCGGGGGTCCGCGACCGCCGCCTGCACCCGGGGGTCCACGACCGTGGGCTGCGCCAAGGAATGCGTGACCGTGGGCTGTTCCCCAGGGTCCGCGGGAGCCGTTCGTGTCGTGGGCTGCGTCGAAACGGTCGGGGAGTCAGAGGATGGCGGCACGATTCCCGCGTCGGGGATGCCGCCCTTGCCGATGAGCCGCAGCTCCTGTTGCGCCTGCTCGGCGGTGAGGCGTTCGTCCGGATCCTTACGCAGCAGCCCCTCGATGACCGGAGTGAGGGCGCCGGCTCGGCGGACTTGCGGCAACTCCGCGTCCACGATGGCCCGCAGGGTGCTGAGCGGGGTGTTCTGGCGGAAGGGGGAGCGCGCCTCGACGGCCGCGTACAGCAGCACGCCGAGCGACCACAGGTCCGACGCGGGCCCGGACCGCTGGCCCAACGCCCGCTCCGGAGACAGGAACTCGGGCGATCCGACGACTTCACCGGTCATGGTGAGCGCGGAATCGCCCTCGATCATGGCGATGCCGAAATCGGTGAGCACCACCCGGCCGTCCTTGGCCATCAGCACGTTGGCCGGTTTCACGTCGCGGTGCAGCACGCCGGTCTCGTGGGCGGCGTGGAGCGCGGCGAGCACCTCGAGGCCGATGGACGCGGCACGCTGCGGGGAGAGCCGGCCCTCGGCCTTGAGCAGGTCGGCCAGCGACTGACCGCGGACCAACTCCATGACGATCCACGGGCGGCCCTCGTCCATGGCCACGTCGTAGACGGTCACCACGTTCGGATGCGCCACCCGGGCCGCAGCCCACGCCTCACGCTCCAGCCGCGTGTACATCCGCTCGATGTCGTGCGCCGCCAGTCCGGCAGGCGCCCGGACCTCCTTGATGGCAACCTCGCGGTGCAGCACCTTGTCGTAGGCGCGCCACACGGTGCCCATGCCGCCCGCGCCGAGGGGCGACAGCAGACTGTAGCGGCCCGCGATCACACGCTCGCTGCCCGACTCTTGGGACACGGCGTCCTCATTGGCCATCGGAGCGATTCTCCCTTTCCCTACCCAAGCTGCTCGTCAGAGCGCGGACATCGCACGTGGACCATGCACCTGGCCCGCCCGGCAAGCAGGGCACGGACGGAGTGACCCCACAGTGGAGGAACCCGCGGCGACCCAACGGACTAATCCGACGGTGATCGTACCGTCGTTTACCGGACGCGGGTGCCGACGTGTGCGCGGCACCGCCCGGGTCGAAACGCTCCATCCTCACGTTCATCTGTCGTCGCCTGTTGTTCACCTCGCCAGGTCGTCGGGTCGGTGGCGGAGGTGTGCCCGAATCCGGTGGCTGCACGGGAGTTGAGCTGGTCGGTCGCCAGGGTGGGAACGTGAAGAGGAACCCGGTTCTAGGCGCGGGCCAGCGGGTTCGGCAGCGGGAGGTAGCGGGCGTCCGCGCCGTCCGCGCCCGTCCAGCGAAGCAGCAGGTTCGTCTTGCCGGGGAGCGTGGGGGCGGCGAGCAACTCCGTGATCTCGTGCGCGATCCCGGGCAGGCCGTGGTGGGCCAGCTCGGTCCGTACGGCGGGCCACGGGTCCCAGCCCGGGTGGCCCTCCGCGAGCAGGGCGGCGAGTTCTGACACGTTGTTGACGATCAGGCAGTAGACCAGCCGCTCCCATCCGACGGCCCGGTCCACGTCCGTGAGCAGCTTCACGCCCTCCGCGTCCCGGAACAGCGCCTGCACGGGGATGCCGTCGGCGTCCACGGCCACCACCGTGTTCTGCAGATGCGCCTCCAGGACGACTCCGTGCCGCGCGAACGCCTCCAGGGCCGGGGGGACGACCTGGCGCAGATACGCCGTCCACCAGGCGGACGGGTCGGCGAGACCGTCGAGGGGGCTGCCCTCGAAGCCCTCGACAAGGGCGGCGGCGAGGAGCGGGGTCGCGCCGGGGACGACATGCTCGCGCAGCCCGTCGCGGACGAGGACCGCGAGTTCTTCGAAGGCGAAGTCGGCGGTGCGGTAGCCGCGGTCGCTCAGCCAGCCGGCGCCCGTGCTCGCGCCGGTCCTCGTGGTCGTGGTCGTGGTCGTGCTCGTGCTTGTCCCCGTGGTCTTGGTCGCGAACGCGGCGGCTGTCGCCTCGTCCGTACGGCGCAGTTTCAGCAGGTCGTGGCGCCACAGCCGGCGGATGTCGTTGGTGATGCGCACGTCGAGGCTGAACTTGACGAAGACGTCGTCCTCGGGGGCGTAGAGCGTGCGGATGGCGGCCGTCGGCCACAGCGGGCGCGCGGTGCGGCCGAGGCGGATCAGCCGGCCGTCCGCGAAGGCGGCCCGGATCTCCGGGAGGGCGCCGACCAGGTCGAGCTGCCAGGGGTGGGCCGGAAGCAGCCGGTAGCCCTCCGGGGACGGCCCGAAGTCGTCCAGCGCCGAGGTGTCGCCCTCCTCGACGACCGCGTCCTCCCGCACGCCGAGCAGCTCCAGCGGGAAGCGGGCGTACGCCTCGGGCGCGTACGGCAGCCAGCCGGCGACGGGGCCACCGCCCCGGGCCTTGGGCGCCGGGTGGTACGGGTGCCCGGTGATCAGGGACTGCTCGGAGCGGACGTACGGGTCCGCGGGCGGCGCCGCGTGCAGACGGGCGGCGAGCAGCGCGGCCACCGCGTCCCGGCTGTCGATCATCTCGGCGGGCAGCTCGGGGTTGGACAGACCGGTGAATCCGCGCAGTTCCTCGGCGGTGAGTTTGACCAGTTCGGCGTGGGTGAGCCGGTGCCAGGCCCCGTCGGCGTACACCTCGGGCGCCGCCGGCCTGCGCGTCCCCCGCACCCGCAGCAGCCGCCCGCTGGAGCGGAGCCGGAACACACCGGAGCCCTCCGCGGGCTCCCCCACCTCCCGCAGCAGACAATTGAGCAGCGGCGCGGCGGCGTACTCGTCGGCGGCCTCTTCTATGTCGTCCCTGAGGTACCTGGGGGGCATGGAGTCCACGCGTTCCATTCATTCCATACGGTGCACTGGTGATCAGTATGTCTGTCGGCGCGGGCGACCGCGACGCGCAGTCCCCGTACCCAAGGAGCCCGACCGTGCACCGTCCCCCCACGCCCGACGCCGAGGCAGCGCTCGCCGACGAGCTGAGCGCCGTACGCCCCGCCCTCGCGGCGCCGTACGCGGCCGGGCTCCCCGGCGCCCGGGCGGCCGTGCTGAGCCGTCTGTGGCGGGCGCTGGCGTATGAGCCGATGCCGTGGATCGCGCGCCGCGAACCGGGGGCCGCCGGGCTCACTCTCCACCTCACCGACGGCCGCCGGCTGCACGGCCCGCGCCCGGATCCGTACGCGACCACCTCGTACGTCACCGAGGTCCGGCTGGACAACACGGTGTACGAGCGTCCGGCGCGGCTCATGACGGGCCTCGGCGTACCGCACGCGACCGCCTTCGCCGTCGAGCTCGACGACAGTGTCGCCTCGTTGGCCCTGTCGCGCGCGAACCAGCCCCCTGTCGACCATGAGCCCCTGAGCAGCTGGGAGTGGGAGCAGCGGGTGGTCGACGGGCATCCGTACCACCCCAACTGCCGTTCCCGGCCCGGGTTCTCAGTGGCCGAGCAGCTCGCCTACGGGCCGGAGCACCGGCCGGTCGTGGAACTCGGCCTGGTGGGCGCGGACGACTGTCTGGTCCGGGGTGAGTGGCCCAAGTGGCTGCGGGACGAGGACCGTTTCCTGATCCCCGTCCACCCCTGGCAGCTGGCGCACGTACTGCGCACCACGCCCCAGGAGGCCGTCCCCGCACACCCGTTGATGTCGCTGCGCACCCTCGCCCTGCCCGACGGACCGCACGTCAAGACCGCGCTGAGCGCCCGGCTGACCTCCTCCGTGCGGGACATCTCGGTCTACTCGATCGAGACATCGGCGACGGTGTCGGCGTTCGCGGAGGACATGGCGGCCCGTACGGACGGCCTGCTGCACGTCACCCGCACCCTGGGCGCCGTCACGGCCCACTCCCCCGACCTGGCGGCGGTGCTGCGCGAATCCCCGGACGTGTACGCGCAGCCGGGCGAGCGCGTCCTGCCCGTGGCCGCCCTCGCCACCACCGAGCTGCCCCGATCGGCCGCCTGGCTGGCCGACTTCACCCGCCTCGCGCTCACCGTCTGTCTGCGGCTGCTCGACCTGGGGGTGGCCCTGGAGGCGCACGGCCAGAACCTCCTGGTCGTACTGTCCGCCACCGGCGCCCCGGTCCGGCTCGTCTACCGCGATCTGGCCGACATCCGCGTGAGCCCGGCCCGGCTGGCCCGGCACGGCATCCCGGCCCCGGCGCTCTCCGGACGGATCGTCACGGACGACGTGACCACCCTGCGCCGCAAGATGTTCGGCTCGCTGATCGGCGGCACGCTGGGGGCGACGGCCGGTTCGTCGGCCGTACTGCGGGAGGTCCTGGAGACCGTCGTACGGGATCTGCCGCGCACCCCGGACCTGGCTGTCCTGCTCGACGAGCCGCTGCCGACCAAGGCGTTGAGCCTGATGCGGCTGTCTCCGGAGACTCCGGGGGACATCTGGGCGCGGCTTCCCAACCCGTTCGACACCCAATAGTTCGTAGATCGTTTTGAAGCCCGGCACCTTTGCTCCATAGGATCCTGCGATGATCACAAGACAACGGCTGGCGGCAGGAGTCTGCGCCCTGCTCGCCGCCCTGACGGCCGGGATCGCCTTCCCGACCGGAGCGGTCGCCGACGAAACGGCGGAGCAGGCCGCTCCCAAGGTCGAACTCGTGCTGGACGTCAGCGGTTCGATGCGGGCGCGCGACATGGACGGCGGGTCGCGCATGTCCGCGGCGAAGCAGGCGTTCAACGAGGTGCTCGACGCGACACCCGAGGAGGTCCAGCTCGGCATACGGACCCTCGGCGCCAACTACCGCGGCAACGACCGCAAGACGGGCTGCAAGGACACCGCCCAGCTGTACCCGGTGGGCACACTGGACCGCACGGAGGCGAAGACCGCCGTCGCGACGCTCACGCCCACCGGCTGGACGCCGATCGGTCCCGCGCTGCTCAAGGCGGCCGGCGACCTCGACGGCGGCAACGGCACCCGGCGGATCGTGCTGATCAGCGACGGCGAGGACACCTGCCAGCCGCTCGACCCGTGCGAGGTGGCCCGCGAGATCGCCGCCAAGGGCATCGGGCTCACCATCGACACCCTCGGGCTCGTGCCCGACGCCAAGACCCGCGACCAGCTCAGCTGCATCGCGGACGCGACCGGGGGCACGTACACCTCGGTCCAGCACAAGGAAGAACTCACCGACCGTGTCGGTCAGTTGGTGGAGCGCGCCGCCGACCCGGTGGTGACGCCGGTCGCCGTGCAGGGCGCCACCGCCTGCACGAGTGCCCCGACGCTGAAGTCCGGGCTGTACACGGACCGCGAGGAGTTCGGGCAGCACCGCTACTACCGCGTGGACGTCAAGCCGGGCCAGGAGCTGCGCGCCTCGGTGAGCGTCGCGGCCGACCGCGAGGTCAACCCGGACTACGGGGTGTTGCTGCGCGCCGTCACCGTGCACGGACGTGAGATCGTGCGGGGCGAGGCGGCGGGCAACGGCCGTACCGACGTCATCTCGACCGGTCTGCGCTATCCCAAGGCCGAGAGCGACGACGAGAACGCCCCCGCCGAGACCGTGTGTCTTCAGGTGTCCAACTCCTTCTCGGCGGCGAGCGGCGTGAAGACCACGCCGGGCATGCCGGTGGAACTGACGGTCGACGTCGTGGACGGGCCGGACCAGGCGAGCGACGTGGCCTCCTTCGGCCTCGGCCGCGGCTGGTGGCTGCTCGGCGCCCTCGTGCTCACCGGCTTCCTGGCGGGTGTGCTGTGGGGCTGGGTCTCGCGCCTGCGGATCGCGGTCTGGAGGACCAACTGATGCGTGTCAGAAGAGTGTTGAGCACCGCCCTGCTGCTGCTCGGGATCGCCGCGGCGCCCGCCGCGGCAGACTCCTCGCCCTCCGCGAGCCCCTCGGGCGACAGCGCCGCGCCGACCCAGGCCGGCACGTCGTTCCGTACGGCGACCGAGATCGAGCAGGGCCGGCAGGCCACCGCCAGCGGGTCCACGGGCGACTACCTGTACTGGTCGTTCCCCGCGGACGCCGGGCAGCGGCCCACCGTGAAGGCGACGGTGAAGCTGCCGGAGGCCTCCACGCGGCACGCCGGCCAGACCTGGCAGCTCGACGTCTACGACGGGCTGCGGCGCCGCCAGGCCTGCCAGTACGGGGCACAGACACGTACGGCGGCGCAGGACGCGGCCTCCGTGGAACTGGCCTGCACCTTGCGCACGGTCCGTTCCTGGTCGGAGACCTGGGCCAACGACCCGCTGCCGGGCACGTACTACGTCCGGCTGACCGTCACCGGGCTGCAGGCCTCCGACCTGGGTCTGCCGGTCGCGGCCGAGGTCAAGGTCGACTCCAAGGACATCGGCGGGGCGGCGGCGGTGGACGGTTCGCTGGCGAAGCCGCTGGTGCCGGGTATCGCGACGAGCGCCGGGAAGTCCGGCTCCGGTTCGTCGACGGCCACGCTGTCGTCCATCGAGCCCGACGACGGCTGGGCCTCCGGCTGGTGGTCCGACCGCTGGGTGTGGACCGCGATCGGCGGCATCCTCGCGGCGCTCGCGGGCATCGGCGGGTACGCGCTGACCCGGGGGTCGGGACGGCCTTCCCGGGTGCCGCCGGGTGCGTAGGAGCACGTAGGCGTCCGTGACGGCTCCGTGACGGCGAAGGCCCGCCGTGCCCCCTCGGCACGGCGGGCCTCGTCCCCCGCCCGGGTTCCGGTCCGGTGAGGTGCTGGGGCGTTGTGCGTTGTTCGTTGCGCGTTGTGCGTTACCAGCAGGCCGGGAGCGTGTTGGTCTCGCTGCCGATGGCGGTGTCCTTCATCCAGCCGTACTCCCCGTTGTCGGCCTCGGTCCACTCCCAGCGGTAGGGATGCGGACCGCCCACGTACTCGTCCGGGTTGCCGCCGTCGTAACGGCACTCGAACCAGCTGGGGTTGGAGTACATGTGGCCGACGATGCGGCTGGAGTCCGGGTAGAACCGGGCCAGGTCCTTGTAGCCGTAGACCGGGGCGCCGGAGCGGTTGTTGCACCACCAGTGGCTCCCGCTGTACCAGCAGCCGCTCGCGGCGGACGCGGAAGGTGCGGCGGTGGTCCCGAGGCCGACGGCGAGCGCCGCGGCGCTGAACAGCACCGCCAGAGGCTTCTTGATACGCATGCGAGTCACCCTGTGGCCGCCGCCCCGCCGCCCGCAATGTTTTCGAACGCGCTGGAAGTGTCTGGCGCGATCGGCACGCGACGGCTACGGGGACCGTACCGGCGTCACTCCCCGCGCAGCACCTTGGCCAGAGTGCTCTCCCCCGTGACCTCGATCCGTCCCGCACGCACCGCGTCCAGCACGGTAGAGATCCCGCGGCTCACATCCGTGCAGGTTCCGGTGTCCAGGCTCAACCGGACGTCCGGCTCCTCAGGGGCGGGCCCGTCTCCGTACACGGGTCCCTCCTCGGCGCCCAGCCACACATGGAACTCTCCCTCCTCCAGGCGGACTTCGACCAGCCCTTCAGCGCCCTCCCCCGCCAGGCCCCGCAGCAGCGGCAGCGCGAACCAGTGCGCCCGTACAGCGTCCGTGGCCCCGCGCTCGCCCAGCGAGGGCGCGCCCCACTCGCCGAGCGCCTGCAGCACGGGCAGCAACTCCCGCCCCCTGCCGGTGAGTTCGTAGACGTACGCGGCGCCCGGCGGCGGCAGTCGGCGCCGGGTCGTCAGTCCGTCGCGCTCCATGTCCTTGAGCCGGGAGGCGAGGACGTCCGTGCTCACGCCCGGCAGATCCGCGTGCAGATCGGTGTAGCGGCGCGGGCCGCCGAGCAGCTCGCGGACGATCAGGAGGGTCCAGCGGTCACCGACGGCGTCGAGCGCGCGGGCCGCGGAACAGTACTGGTCGTAGCTTCGGCGAGGTGACATGCGACGCAGTCTAGACATGTTGTTGGACTTTCCAAGCACTCACTTGGTAAAACCAAGCAACACCACGAACCGGAGGACACAACGCATGGAGTTCCGGCAGTCGAGCAAGCTCAGCGAGGTCTGTTACGAGATCCGCGGCCCGGTGATCGAGCAGGCCGACGCACTGGAGGCGGCAGGCCACAGCGTGCTGCGCCTCAACACCGGAAACCCCGCGGCCTTCGGTTTCGAGGCGCCGGAGGAGATCCTCCAGGACATGATCCGGATGCTCCCGCAGGCGCACGGCTACACCGACTCGCGCGGCATCCTCTCCGCCCGCCGCGCGGTCGCCCAGCGCTACCAGGAACGGGGTCTGGAGGTCGGCGTGGACGACGTCTTCCTCGGCAACGGCGTCTCCGAACTGGTCTCCATGGCGGTCCAGGCGCTGGTGGAGGACGGTGACGAAGTCCTCATCCCCGCCCCGGACTTCCCCCTCTGGACGGCCGTCACGACCCTCGCGGGCGGCAAGGCCGTCCACTACCTCTGCGACGAACAGTCGGACTGGTACCCGGACCTGGCCGACATGGAGTCGAAGATCACCGACCGCACCCGCGCGGTCGTCATCATCAACCCCAACAACCCGACCGGTGCGGTCTACCCCCAGGAGATCATCGAGGGCATCCTCGACCTCGCCCGCCGGCACGGCCTGATGGTCTTCGCGGACGAGATCTACGACCAGATCCTGTACGACGACGCGGTCCACCACTCGGCCGCGGCGCTCGCCCCCGACCTGGTGGTCCTCACCTTCTGCGGCCTGTCCAAGACGTACCGGGTGGCGGGCTTCCGCTCGGGCTGGCTGGTGGTGACGGGTCCCAGGCAGCACGCCCGCAACTACCTGGAGGGCCTGACCATGCTGGCCTCCATGCGACTGTGCGCCAACGCGCCCGCCCAGTACGCCATCCAGGCCGCGCTCGGCGGCCGCCAGTCCATCCACGAACTGACCGCGCCCGGCGGCCGCCTCCACGAACAGCGCAACCGTGTCTGGGAGAAGCTCAACGAGATCCCGGGCGTCTCCTGCGTCAAACCCAAGGGCGCGCTGTACGCCTTCCCCCGTATCGACCCCGAGGTCCACAAGATCCACGACGACGAGAAGTTCGTCCTGGACCTCCTCCTCCGCGAGAAGATCCAGGTCGTCCAGGGCACCGGCTTCAACTGGCCCCGCCCCGACCACTTCCGCATCCTCACCCTCCCGCACGCCGACGACCTGGACGCGGCGATCAGCCGGATCGGACGGTTCCTGGGCGGGTATCGACAGTAGGGCCGCCGTATGGCGCACTCCGACCTGCGGACCGCCGGGGGGCGATGACACCGTACGGAAGGAGTGACAGGACCGGAGAAGGGTGTCGGCCATGGGTGACCTGCTCCTCGTGCGGCACGGCGAGACCGAGTGGTCCTTGTCCGGGCGGCACACCGGGTCGACCGACATCCCGCTGACGGAGAACGGCCGCGAGCAGGCCAAGCGGCTGGCCCCGCTGGTCGCCTCGCACCACCTCGCGGCGGCGTTCGTGAGCCCGATGCAACGGGCGCGGGAGACGGCGCGGCTGGCCGGGGTCGAGGGGGCGCGGGTGGACGCGGACCTGTGCGAGTGGGACTACGGCGGGTACGAAGGGGTCACGACCGTGGAGATCCACCGGACCCGGCCCGACTGGTTCCTGTTCGACGACGGGGTCGCGCCGGGGCCGCCGGAGCATCCCGGGGAGAGCCCGGAGCAGGTCGGGGCACGGGCGGAGCGAATGCTCGCCAAGGTCGACGCGGCGCTCGCCGAGGCGGAGGGCAGTGTCGTCCTCTTCTCCCACGGGCACTTTCTGCGGGTGCTGACCGCGCGGCGGCTGGGGCTGCGGGCTTCGGACGGCGCGTTGTTCCAGCTCGCCACCGGGACGGTGAGCCGGCTGAGCACCGAGCATCGGCGGCATGTCGTGGCCGGCTGGAATGTCAGACCCTCGTCGTAGTCTTCGAGTGGGTTCCAGAGGGCCGGGGACGGGGTCGGCCCAGGGGGGCGTCGCGCCTCGGCTGCGGGCCGGTGGGGGCCGTTCGCGCGGTTCCCCGCGCCCTGACGGGGCGCTGCGGCCGATGTACGGAAAGGGGTGCCGTCATGACACGACCGCCGACCGTCGCGCAGCGGCGTGTCATCGATGCGGCGGACCCGGTGACCGGGCGGCTGAAGGGGACCGACACGCAGCTCGCCGCACTGGTGAAGCGGGGGCTCGCCTTCCGGCATCCGCGGCCGCCGCACGACCACTTCCTGACGCCCGCCGGGCACCGGATACGGGAGGCGCCCGAGCCGACGGCGGCCCCTGAGCCTCCCGCCGCCCCCGCCGACTCGGGCGTGTTCACCGCGCGGATCGGCGGCGAGGAGAACGCCATGGGCGGCCCCTCCCGCACACGCGAGGTGCACAGTGCCTGGCAGGGGCTGCTGGAGCTGCGGCGGATGACCCATCGGGACGGGGCGGTGGACCGCCCGTGCGGATGGGAACGTACGCATCTGGTGCAGGCCGCCGCGCTCGCTCTGGAGGCCGCCGGGCACCGACCGGCGGAGGGGGAAGGCCCCGGCTATCGGGTGCGGGCGACTCCGCAGCCGGAGGCCGTCGCCGTGCGCGAGCCGGATGCCGAGGCGCTGCGGGCCTGCGCGGCCACGCTGGAGAAGGCGGGCTGGCAGGTCGGCGAGCACACGGAGCCGCGTACGGGAGCGCGGTATGTGCTTGCCTCACCCCGGCGGGCGTGAGGTCCCTCGATCCCCTTCCACCCCTCAGTAGAGTGGCGCCCATTCCTGCCGTCGCACACACGATCGAAGAAGGGAATGTCATGGCTGAGCCGTTTTCCGTGCCCGTGACCGTCCGCGGGTACGAGACCGACATCCAGGGTCATCTGAACCAGAGCGTGTATCTGCAGTACGCCGAACACGCCCGCTGGTGCTTACTCGACGCGGCCGGGATAGGCCAGACCGATCTGATCTCCAAGGGTGTGGGACCGGTGACCCTGGAGACGACGATCCGCTATCTGCGGGAGTTGCGTGCGGGGGACCGGACCGAGGTGACCTGCGCGTTCTCCTGGGGTGAGGGCAAGACCTACCGGATCGGGCAGACGATACGGAAGGCGGACGGCACGGTGGCCGCCGAGTTCACCGCGGTGGGTGGGCTGCTGGACCTCAAGGAGCGCAAGTTGGTCGCGGACCCCCGCGTGTACTTCCGCGCGCTGGCCGCCGATCCGGGCGTCTTCGGCCTCTGAGCCCACCCCGCGTGGCGCGGTCTACGCGTCCAGCAACTCCGGGCTGTGCTGGGCGTCGTAGGCCGCGCGCGACTCGGCGATCGTGACGCGGTGCCGCTCCGCCCAGTCCGTGAGAGACAGCAGGGTGGCGTGCAACTCGTCGGCCACCGGTGTGAGTTCGTACTCGACCTTGGGCGGGACCATCGGGTGGACGGTACGGGTGAGGAGCCCGTCGCGCTCCAGATTGCGCAGCGTCAGCGTGAGCATGCGGCGGCTGATGCCCTCGATGCTGCGCTCCAGTTCGGTGAAGCGGATCGGGCCGTGTGCGGCGGCCACGATGATCTGCACGCTCCATTTCCCGGCGACCCTGTCAAGAACTTCGCGGACGGGGCACGCCTGCGCGTGCACGACCTGCGGGGTAACACCGGTGTTCCCTTGGGACATTGAGGTGCCTCCTTATGCCGATCTCCATGGTCACTCACGATGAACCCCGTTACAAGTCGTGCACCTACGGAAGCGCGGCGCACACGTGGTCGCATACATGGAGGTCGTCGTCATGCCGTTCCGGACCGAGTCACCGTCCGAGCCGCCGGTCCCCCGACCGTACTCCCGCTGGGCCTCGCTCGTCGTCCTGTGCGCGGGCACCCTGATGACGATCCTGGACGGGAACATCGTCACCGTCGCGATGCCCGCGATCCAGAGTGATCTGGGGTTCTCGGGGCCGGGGCTCGCCTGGGTGGTGAACGCGTATCTGATCCCGTTCGGGGGGCTGTTGCTGCTCGTGGGCCGGCTCGGGGACCTCGTGGGGCGCAGGCGGATGTTCGCCGCCGGGCTCGTGGTGTTCACGGCGGCGTCCGTGCTGTGCGGGGTCGCCACCGGCCGGGGCCTGCTGGTCGCGGCCCGCGCCCTGCAGGGTGTCGGCGGGGCGATGACCTCGGCCGTCGTCCTCGGCATGCTGGTCGCGCTCTTCCCCGAACCGCGTGAACAGGCCCGCGCCATCGCGGTGTTCAGCGCGGTCGGCGCGGCGGGCGGGGCGCTCGGCACCTTCCTCGGCGGGGCGCTGACCCAGACGGTCGGCTGGCACTGGATCTTTCTGATCAACCTGCCGATCGGAGTGGTCGCGTGGCTCGCCGCGATCCGGATCCTCGCCCCGGACCAGGGAGTCGGGCTCGGCAAGGGCGCCGACTATCCGGGCGCGGCGCTGGTCACAGGCGCGCTGATGCTGACGGTGTACACGATCGTCGGCACCGGCGACCGGAATCCGGGGACCACGCTCGCCCTGGCCGTGGTCTCGCTCGGCCTCTACGTCGGCTTCTTCCTGCGTCAGGCGCGGGCCGCCCGTCCGCTGCTGCGGCTGCGGCTCTTCCGCTCCCGCGCCCTGAGCGGCGCCAACGGGGTGCAGATCCTGATGGTCGCGGGGATGTTCGGCTTTCAGTACATCGGCGCGCTCTACCTCCAACGCGTCCTCGGGTACAGCGAGTTGGCCACCGGCACCGCGTTCCTCCCCGCGCCGATCGCGATCGGGGTGCTGATGCTGACCCTGTCCGCGCGGACGATCGCCCGGTTCGGTCCCTACCGGGTGCTGCTCGCCGGACTCGTCCTGATCACCGGAGGCATGGCCCTGCTGAGCCGGGCCCCGGCCGACGGCTCGTACGTCGCCGACGTACTGCCGGCGATGCTGCTGCTCGCCGCCGGTTTCGCGGCCGCGATGCCCGCGGTGACCGGGCTCGCCATGACGGGTGCCCGGGAGGACGACGCGGGACTGGCCTCCGGGCTCTTCAACACCACGCAGGTGGTGGGCGGTTCGCTGGGGCTGGCCGTGCTGACGACGCTGGCGGCGAGTCGTACGGAGCGTCTGACCGGCGGGGGCGAGGGGGCCGTGGCGGCCCTGGCGGACGGCTACCGACTGGCGTTCACGGTGGCCACGGGGATCGCGCTGGCGGCCCTGGTCCTGGCGGCGGCGATCCTGCGGCCGGGGCGGGAACACGCCCCGCACGTCTCCCCCGCCCGGCCCGAGCGAGGGATGACGCGCCTTTCCCCTCGTGACCGGTCCTGACCAGGACTGCACGCTCAGCTCCTGCCCCAGGGGCACCCGGCAGCCGTGGGAGGAGCGCCAACTCGGCCTCGCCGGGCGGGTGTACGCCGTCCGGAATCTCTGGTAGGAAACTTTCCTAACAGTACGTGGACGCAACACTCCCCTCATCGGAGGTACCGTGCACACCCCCCACATAGGTCCCCAGCTCCACACCTCACGGCGCACCCTGCTCACGCTGATCGGAGCCTCGCTGGTGGCAGGCCCCCTCCTCGCGACCCAGTCCCAGGCCGCCGCCTCCGGCGGTCTGGACGACCCGGCGAAGAAGGAGATCGCGATGAAACTGGTCTCCAGCGCGGAGAACTCCTCGCTGGACTGGAAGGCGCAGTACAAGTACATCGAGGACATCGGTGACGGGCGCGGCTACACGGCCGGCATCATCGGCTTCTGTTCGGGCACCGGGGACATGCTGGACCTGGTCGAGCTGTACACCCAGCGCAAGCCGGGCAACGTCCTCGCCAAGTACCTGCCCGCCCTGCGACAGGTGAACGGCGGCGACTCGCACCAGGGCCTGGACCCCGGCTTCCCCGCCGACTGGCGCAAGGCCGCCCAGGACACCGCGTTCCAGCAGGCCCAGAACGACGAGCGGGACCGGGTCTACTTCAACCCCGCCGTCGCCCAGGGCAAGACCGATGGCATCGGCGTCCTCGGCCAGTTCACCTACTACGACGCCATCGTGATGCACGGCGACGGCGGCGACAGCACCAGCTTCAGCAACATCCGCAGGCGTGCCCTGGCCAAGGCCAAGCCGCCGGCCCAGGGCGGCGACGAGGTGACGTATCTGAACGCCTTCCTCGACGCGCGCGTCTGGGCGATGAAGCAGGAGGAGGCCCACTCCGACACGACCCGGGTCGACACCGAACAGCGGGTGTTCCTGCAGAAGCGGAACCTGAACCTCGATCCGCCACTGAACTGGAAGGTGTACGGGGACAGCTACCACATCGGCTGAGACCGAGACCCGGCCCCCGGGGTGCGGATCATCCGGCCCCGGGGTGTGGATCCTGCCCCGGACCGCTACGCGCCCACCACCGCGGGGCCGGGACCGGTGCGCCGGTCCACGATCTCCTCGCCCGGCTCCATCGGGGCCGTGACCTCGTCGTCGTCCCGGTTTCGGCCCAGGTGGTTGAAGACGAGGTTGAGCACGACGGCCGCCATGCACCCCGTGGAGATCCCCGAGTCCAGGACGATCCGCGCGGTCTGGGGGAACGCGTGGTAGAAGTCCGGCGCGGTGATCGGGATGATCCCGACGGCCAGCGACACGGCGACGATCAGGACGTTGTTGTCCTTCTCCAGGCCGGCCCTGACCAGGGTCTGGATGCCGCTGGCCGCGACCGAGCCGAACAGGACGACGCCCGCCCCGCCGAGGACCGGGCGCGGTACGACGGCGATCAGCGACGCGGCCATCGGGCACAGGCCCATCAGCACCAGGAATCCGCCGCCGGTGGCGACGACGTACCGGCTGCGGATCCGCGTCATCGCGACCAGCCCGATGTTCTGCGCGAAGGCGCTGCACATGAAGCCGTTGAAGAGCGGGCTGAGGGCCGAGCCGAGGGTGTCCGCGCGCAGGCCCGCCGCGATGGTCCGCTCGTCGGCCGGACGCTCGACGATCTCGCCCAACGCCAGCATGTCCGCGGTCGATTCGGTCATCGAGACCACCATGACCACGCACAGCGAGAGGATCGCGGCGAGCTGGAACTGCGGGGCGCCGAAGTGGAACGGGGTCGGGAAGCCGACCACGTCCGCGTCGGTCACCGGACCGAAGTCCGTGACACCGAACGGGATCGCCACCAGCGTGCCGATGACCAGGCCGAGCAGCACGGCGATCTGCTTGACGAAACCGCGGGTGAAGCGGCGCAGCAGCAGCACGAGCACGAGCGTGGCCGCCGCGAGGCCCAGGTAGGTCGGCGAACCGTAGTCGTGCGCCGCGGGATCGGGTCCCTGCGCCCAGCCGAAGGCGACCGGCAGCAGCGAGACACCTATGAGGGTGATGACGCTGCCGGTGACGACGGGCGGGAAGAAGCGGACGGCCTTGCTGAAGAAGGGGGCCGCCACGAAGCCCAGGACGCCCGCGACCATCACCGCGCCGAAGATGATCGGCAGGGCGTCGGACCTGTCCTTGGTGGAGGCGACGACGGCGGTCATGGGGGCGACGCCCGCGAAGGTGACGCCGTTGACGAACGGCAGCCGCGCTCCGATCTTCCAGAAGCCGAGGGTCTGGAGGAAGGTGGCGAGGCCCGCGGTGAACAGGCAGGCGCCGGTGAGGAAGGTCAGCTCGGTGGGGGACAGACCGACGGCGGCGCCGACGATCAGGGGTGGGGCGACGACTCCCGCGTACATGGCGGCCACGTGTTGCAGACCCGTGGTGGCCATCTTGAGTGCGGGCAGTTTCTCGTCGACGGGATGGGTGGTCACGGCGGCTCCTCCGGGCGGGTAACACGTCGGCTCTGACGTGGGTTTCAGGAGGTGGTGCGCGGTCGTGCGGGACCGGGGGACGGAACGCCCCAAAAGGGGCGAGGGTGACCGTTCCGGGGCGCGCACGTCCATGCACGCCCCGGAGACGGCCGCCATGGACCCCGCTCGGGTCCACGGCTACCGGCCGAGGGCCGTCCCCCTCAGCCGGAGATCAAGTGCCGGACGGGTCCAAGTGCCCTTACGGCCCAAGGAGATTGCGTACGGCGATCAGGCCTCCGCGGCGATCCGCGCGAGGCGCTGTGCCTCCTCCCGCGTGGCGCGGGCGATGGCGTCCTCGTCGACGTGCAGGAGCCGGCCGTTCTCCACCACCGGCTCGCCGCCCACGAGCGAGAGCGTGACCGGGGCCGCCGCGCCGAAGACCAGCGCGGTCACCGGGTCGGCGATCGAGGCGTGCGCGAGGGTGTCCAGCTTCCACAGCACGAGGTCGGCGAGCTTGCCCGGCTCCAGGGAACCGATCTCCGCCGCCCTGCCCAGGACCTGGGCGCCGCCGTAGGTGCCCAGGCGCAGCGCCTGACGGGCGTTCAGGGCGGCTTCCCGGTGGGCGCCGAGGCGGTTGATGAGGAGGGCGTTGCGCAGTTCGGTGTGGAGTTCGCCGGACTCGTTCGAGGCGGTGCCGTCGACGCCGAGGCCGACCGGGACGCCGGCCGCGAGCATGTCCGGGACGCGGGCGATGCCGGCCGCGAGACGGGCGTTGGACGAGGGACAGTGGGCGACACCGGTCTTCGTACGGGCGAAGGCTGCGATGTCGGAGTCGTTCATGTGGACGCAGTGCGCCATCCACACGTCCTCGCCGAGCCAGCCGGTGGACTCGAAGTACTCGGTCGGGCCCATGCCGAACAGCTCCTTGCAGAACTGCTCCTCCTCCACGGTCTCCGAGCCGTGCGTGTGCAGTCGTACACCCTTGCGGCGGGCCAACTCGGCGCCCTGACGCATGAGCTCGGTGGAGACGGAGAAGGGCGAGCAGGGCGCGACGGCCACCTGGGTCATGGCGCCGAAGGAGGGGTCGTGGTGCTCGTCGACGGTCGCCTCGGTGGCGGCGAGGGCGCCTTCGAGGGTCTCGACGGCGAAGTCCGGCGGCAGCCCGCCGTCCTTCTCGCTGCGGTCCATGGAGCCGCGGGCGAGGGTGAAGCGGACGCCCATCCCGCGGGCGGCCCGGATGATGGCGCCGGACAGGTCGCCGGAGCCCTGCGGGAAGACGTAGTGGTGGTCCATGGCGGTGGTGACACCGCCGCGGGCCATCATGGCGAGGGAGCCCTGCGCGGCGGCGGACACCATCCGCTCGTCGATGCGCGCCCAGGTCGGGTAGAGCGCGACGAGCCAGTTGAAGAGGTTGTGGTCGGTGGCCAGGCCGCGGGTGATCCACTGGTAGAAGTGGTGGTGGGTGTTGACCAGGCCGGGGGTCACGAGGTGGCCCGTGGCGTCGATGCGGCGTACGACGTTCTCCAGGCCCTCCGGGGCCCGGCCCGCGCCGAGCGACTCGATGCGGTTGTCCGCGACGACGACATGGCCCGACGCGTACTCGGTGTCGCCCGCGTCCACCGTCGCGATCGCACAGTTCTCGATGACGATACGCCGGACTTCTGCCGATGCTGCCATGGTGCGTCCTTCTTCGTTTCGAGGGGTGGGCACGGCAGGACCCTAGGAGGTTTGAGTGCCGCGGCTGTCGACGCCACGGGTGCCGAAGGAGGGGCCTTCGCCAAGGCCTCGGAGGCTGGCTCAGAGGTTGGTGAGGTCCACCGGGATGTGCGGCTCGCAGCCGTCGCGCAGGATGGTGGCCTCGATCAGTCCGTAGGGCCGGTCGGCCGCGAAGTACACCTCGTTGTCGTTCTCGAGCCCGAACGGCTTGAGGTCGACCAGGAAGTGGTGCTTGTTGGGAAGGGAGAAGCGGACCTCGTCGATCTCGCTGCGGTTCTCGATGATCCGCGAACCCATCTGGTACAGGGTCTGCTGCAGCGACAGGGAGTAGGTCTCCGCGAAGGCCTGGAGCATGTGCTTCCTGACCTGGTCGTAGGACTTCTCCCAGTTGGGCATCTTCTGCTCGTCGCCGGTCCAGTTGAAGCGCCAGCGGCCGGAGACCTGGGTGGCCAGGATGCGGTCGTACGCCTCGGGGAGCGTCGTGTACTTGTCCTTGACGTAGCCCCAGAACTCGGAGTTCGTCGAGTTCATCACGACGAGGTCCTTCAGCCCCGAGATGACCTCCCACGACGAGCCGTCATAGGTGATCTGGGTGACCCGGGTCTCCTGGCCCTTGCGCACGAAGGAGTGCTTGACGTCGTCGGCGCCGATGAACCTGGAGTTGGCGTCGGAGGTCCCGATGCGCTCCCAGGCGTACTCCTCGATGCGGATGCGCGCGGTCCTGATCGGCTCCTGCGAGGTCACGAAGTGCCGGGCGAGGTGGATGCCGAACTGTTCGGCGGACTCGATGCCGTACTCCTTGGCGAAGGCGTACACCGTGTTCTTGGTGGTGTCCGTCGGCAGGACGTTCGCGTTGGAGCCCGAGTAGTGGACCTCTTCCATGTCGCCGCTCAGCGCCACGGACACGTTCAGGTCCTTGATGTGGTGCGTCGCGCCGTCGCGGGTGATCTTCACGACGCGGTTCTCGGCCTTGCCGTACTGGTTCTGTCCCAGCATCACAGGGCGGCCGCGGTGGGAATGGTCAGTCATTTCTGCTAGCTCCCTCGGTAAACGGAGTAGCCGAACGGGTTGAGCAGCAGCGGTACGTGGTAGTGCTCGCCCGGCCTGACGGCGAAGGTGATCGTCACCTCGGGGAAGAACACTCCGCTCGCACCGCTGTCCCGATTCGCGGGGGCGTCCTGCTGCGCATCGGCTTGCTTCTTCTCGAAGTACGCCTCGACCTCGAAGTCGAGCCGTACATGGGTCGTCCCCTCCGGCAGCGCCGGGAGGTCCTTGCACCGCCCGTCCGCGTCGGTCGCGGAGCCGCCGAGCTCCCGCCAGTCCGCCGTGCGGCCGCCGCGGGCCGCGAGCCGGACGGCGACGCCCTCGGCGGGGCGTCCGACGCTGGTGTCCAGGATGTGCGTGGACACGGATGCGGTGGTGTCGGTGCTCATACGTTCTCCTCCTCCACGAGACGGGTCAGCCGGATGCGGTTGATCTTGCCCAGTTCGGAGCGGACGATCTCGCGCTCCCGCTCGGACGAGTTGCCGATCCGTTCCTTGACCGCGTCGCGCATCTGCTCGCCGGTCCGGCCGGTGGCGCAGATCAGGAAGACATGGCCGAACCTCTCCTGGTACGCCAGGTTCAGTTCGAGCATCTCCTCCTTGAGCCCCGCGGAGGCGCCGGCCATGCCGCGCTGCTCCCGGGAGGAGGTGGGGTCCCCGGGCTTCGGCCGCCCGATCGGCGGGTGCCCCGCCATCGCCTCCGCCAGGTCCTCGGCGGTCAGCTCGGCCATGGCGGCGTCGCTCGCGGCGAAGAGGTCGTCGGGGGTGGTGTACGGGCGGTGGGCGAGCAGGGTGCGCACCCAGGCCGTCGACGCGCACGCCTCGTGGAGGGCGGCGTGGGCCGCGTGCTCCTCCAGGGCGTTGAACCGGGCGAGGCCGCCGGGTGTCGTACTCGAAGTCACGGGAAGCCTCCGTGGCCTTGTGCTGGACGGGCTGCGGCTAGCTAACGCCCTCGGAAACACCACGTCAACACTTTGTTGAAAAATCGAGGTAACAACCGTCGCCTCGCGCGAGGCGACCACCGCCGCCGCCCTGCGCTCAGGCCTCCTTCTCGCGGTTCAGGTAGTTGTAGACGGTGAAGCGGCTGACACCCAGCGCGCTCGCCACCGTCTCCACGCCGTGCCGCACCGAGAAGGCTCCGCGGGCCTCGAGCACCCGTACGACCTCCTGCTTGGACTTGCGGTCGAGGTCGGCCAGCGGCTTGCCCTGCTTGCGCTCCAGGGCGGCCAGGATGTGATCGAGCGAGTCGGCCAGCTGCGGCAGCCGTACGGCGACCACGTCCGCACCCTCCCAGGAGAGCACGACGTCGTCGGGGCCGGCCCGGTCGGGCGCCACCATCTCGCCCCCCATGGCGTCGACCAGCGGCTTGACCGCCGCGACGAAGGGGTCGTCTCCGATACCGGTCACTTATCGCCCTCCCCGACCGCGTTCACCTGCAGCGAGACCCTGGTGGCGCCGGCCGCCAGAGCCCGGCGCAGCAGCGCGTCGACCGCGGTGAGCACCGCGTCCGCGTCCCCCTCGGCGGTGTTGCCGAACGGGCCGACGTCCACGGCGTCCAGTTCGGCCGCCTCGATGACCTCACGGGCGACCAGCGCGTGCGGGGGCGCCTCGTCGAGGTCGAAGGGCTCGGTCGTGAACTCCACTCTCAATCGCACGCGCTCAACCTACTGCGCGGCGCCGATTTTCCGGCAGCCCCCTCTTGACAAGCCCCGACGCCCGACGGCAGTCTTCCATTAAGCAGAAACTAACTTCCGCAATACGGAATTCAAAGACGCTCGACTCTCGCCGACGAACGTCTCGACACGGAGGCGAACGTCTCGACACGGAAGGGAGCGCCGAGCCACATGCCGGGTTCCGAATGGGGCACAGCCACCGAGCAACGCTTCAACGTCAACCTGTCGATCCTCTTCACTGAACTCCCGCTCCTGGAGCGCCCCGCGGCCGCCGCCGCGGCGGGCTTCACCGCGGTCGAGCTGTGGTGGCCCTGGGTCGACTCCCCCACCCCGGAGCGGTCCGAACTCGACGCCTTGAAGAAGGCGATCGAGGACGCGGGCGTCCAGCTGACGGGGCTGAACTTCTACGCCGGACAGCTGCCCGGCCCCGACCGGGGCGCGCTGTCGATCCCCGGCGCCGAGTCGGAGCGGTTCCGCGCCAACATCGACGTGGCGGCCGACTTCGCGCGGTCGCTGGGCTGCAAGGCCCTCAACGCGCTGTACGGCAACCGTGTCGAGGGAGTGGAGGCGGCCGAGCAGGACGCGCTCGCGCTGGAGAACCTGGTCCTCGCGGCACGGGCCGCCGACCGGATCGGCGCGATCCTCCTGATCGAGACCCTCAACCAGCCCGAGTCGCCGCTCTATCCCCTGGTGAGCGCCCCGGCGGGAGTCGCCGTCGTCGACAGGGTCAACGAGGCGACGGGCCTCGGCAACGCCAGGTTCCTCATGGACCTGTACCACCTGTCCATGAACGGCGAAGACCTGCCGTCGGTGATCGAGCGGTACGCCGCGAAGACCGGCCACGTGCAGATCGCCGACAACCCCGGGCGCGGCGCCCCGGGCACCGGGACCCTGCCCCTGGAAGACCTGCTCGGCCGGCTGAGGAAGGCCGGTTACGAGGGCTGGGTCGGCCTGGAGTACAAGCCGGGCGACCGTCCGAGCGCGGCGGCCTTCGACTGGCTGCCGGCCGAGGCCCGAGCCGCCCGCTGAGCGGCAACTCATCGACGTATCACAGCAGTCAGAGAGGCACCCTCATGAGCAGCACTCTTGCAGATTCTTCCCGCCCGAACCGCCCGGCCCGTCCGGCGGTCGCCTGGATCGGTCTCGGCATCATGGGCTCCCCCATGTCGGAGAACCTGGTCAAGGCCGGGTACGACGTCACCGGGTTCACGCTGGAGCAGGACAAGCTGGAGCGCCTCGCCGCCGCGGGCGGTACGGCCGCCGGTTCGATCGCCGAGGCCGTGCGGGACGCCGACGTGGTGATCACGATGGTGCCCGCCTCCCCGCAGGTCGAGGCCATCGCGTACGGCCCCGACGGCATCCTGGAGAACGCGAGGTCCGGCGCACTGCTGATCGACATGTCGTCGATCACCCCGCAGACCTCCGTGGACCTCGCGAAGGCGGCCGCCGCGAAGGGGATCCGGGTTCTGGACGCTCCCGTGTCCGGCGGCGAGGCCGGGGCGATCGAGGCCGTGCTGTCGATCATGGTCGGCGGCGAGCAGGCCGACTTCGACGAGGCCGAGCCGCTCTTCGAGGCCCTCGGCAAGACCATCGTGCTCTGCGGTCCGCACGGCTCCGGCCAGACCGTGAAGGCCGCGAACCAGCTGATCGTCGCCGTGAACATCCAGGCGTGCGCCGAGGCCGTGGTCTTCCTGGAGAAGTCCGGCGTGGACCTGAAGGCCGCGCTCGACGTCCTGGGCGGCGGGCTCGCCGGCTCCACCGTACTGACGCGGAAGAAGGACAACTTCCTGAACCGCGACTTCAAGCCGGGCTTCCGCATCGACCTGCACCACAAGGACATGGGCATCGTCACGGACGCCGCCCGCACGGTCGGCGCCGCGCTGCCGGTGGGCGCCGTGGTCGCCCAACTCGTCGCCTCCCTGCGCGCCCAGGGCGACGGCGGCCTCGACCACTCGGCCCTCCTCCGCTCCGTGGAACGCCTCTCGGGCGCACAACTCTGACAAGCCCCGCCACGCCAGACACGCCCCCGACCCCTCGGACGCGACCCTGCTTTCCTCGGACGCGACCGTGGCACCTCGGGCGCGGCCCTGACTCCTCGGACGCGGCCCTGGCGCCTCGGGCGCGGTCGGATGCGTCGGCCGCAGACCTGAGACACGTGGGGCGAAGCTCTGACACCTCGGGCGCGTCCTGATGCGTCAAGCACCACCCCGGCACGAGGGGCACAACCCCGACACGGCGGGCGAGGCCCGTACGTCGGGCGCGGCCCCGATATCCCGGGCGCAGCCCGACACGCCAGGCGCAGCCCCGGCACACCGGGCACGGCGCCGGCACCTCGGGCGCAGCCTGTACGTCGGGCACAGCCTCGCGGCGTCGGGCGCAAACGCGCCCCACCGGGCGCGGCCCCGATATCTCGGGCGCAGCCCGACACGACAGGAGCAGCCCCGGCACACCGGGCGCAGCCTGACGGCGTCGGGCGCAGCCCCGGTACAGCGGGCACGGCCCTGGCACCTCGGGCGCAGCCCGACACGACGGGCACAGCCCGGACACAGTGGGCGCAGCCCGTACGTCGGGCGCGGCCCGATGCGTCGGTGCGGCTCGCTATGCCGGGCGCAGCCCCGACGGCCTCGGGGTGGTTCTGAGACTTCCGGGTGGTGTCGTCGCTGACACCTGTCCTGTCGCGCCCAAGCGGTGGCGCCACCCGGAACCTAACCCACTTCAACAAACTGTTGACGTTCGGAACGCCCCAAACCTAGGCTCCACAAAGCGGAAGTCGGTTTCCGCTGCCCCTCGCATGGAAGGTCCACGATGTCGAAGCGTGTGCTTACGACCGAGTCCGGTGCTCCGGTCGCCGACAACCAGAACTCAGCCACCGCCGGCGCAGGCGGCCCGCTCCTCCTCCAGGACCAGCACCTCCTGGAGAAGCTCGCCAGGTTCAACCGCGAGCGCATCCCGGAGCGCGTGGTGCACGCCCGCGGCTCCGGCGCGTACGGCCACTTCGAGGTCACGGACGACGTCACCGGCTTCACCCACGCCGACTTCCTGAACACGGTCGGCAAGCGCACCGAGGTCTTCCTGCGCTTCTCCACCGTGGCCGACAACCTGGGCGGCGCGGACGCGGTCCGCGACCCGCGCGGCTTCGCGGTCAAGTTCTACACGGAGGAGGGGAATTACGACCTCGTCGGGAACAACACCCCCGTCTTCTTCACCAAGGACCCGCTCAAGTTCCCCGACTTCATCCACTCCCAGAAGCGCGACCCGTTCACGGGCAAGCAGGAGCCGGACAACGTCTGGGACTTCTGGGCGCACGCCCCCGAGGCCACGCACCAGGTGACCTGGCTGATGGGCGACCGCGGCATCCCCGCCTCGTACCGGCACATGAACGGCTACGGCTCACACACCTACCAGTGGACGAACGCCGAGGGTGAGGCCTTCTTCGTCAAGTACCACTTCAAGACGAACCAGGGCGTCCGCAGCCTCTCCACCGAGCAGGCGCAGGAGATCGCGGGCAAGGACCCGAACTCCCACCAGACGGACCTCCTGCAGGCCATCGAGCGGGGCGTACGCCCGTCCTGGACCCTCCACGTCCAGATCATGCCCGCGGCCGACGCGGCGGACTACCGCTTCAACCCCTTCGACCTCACCAAGGTATGGCCGCACAAGGACTTCCCGCTCCAGCGCGTGGGCCGACTGGTCCTGGACCGCAACCCCGACAACGTCTTCGCCGAGGTCGAGCAGGCCGCGTTCTCCCCGAACAACTTCGTTCCGGGCATCGGCCCCTCCCCCGACAAGATGCTCCAGGGCCGGCTGTTCGCCTACGCGGACGCCCACCGCTACCGCCTCGGCGTCAACCACACCCAGCTCGCGGTGAACGCGCCGAAGGCCACGACCGCGGACAACTACGGCCGCGACGGCTTCATGGCATCCAACGCGCAGGGCCGCGCCGCCAAGAACTACGAGCCGAACTCCTACGGCGGCCCGGCCGAGACCGGCCGCCCGCTGTCGGCCCCGCTGGCCGTCGCCGGCTGGACCGGCGCCCACGAGGCTCCCCTCCACACCAAGGACGACGACTTCTTCCAGGCCGGCGAGCTCTACCGCCTGATGTCGGCCGAGGAGCGGTCCCGGCTGATCGCCAACATCGCCGGCGGCCTCGCGCAGGTCTCCCGCGACGACGTCGTCGAGAAGAACCTCGCCCACTTCCACGCCGCCGACCCGGAGTACGGCCGGCGCGTGGCGGAAGCGGTCCACGCCCTGCGCGAGGACTGACCCCTGACCGCGTCACCGGGCCAGACGGGAGGTCGGCCCGGTGACGCGCGGCCCGCGAGGACCCGAGCGACCCGGATGAGGGGTGGTCGCCGGTGACACGCGGGCACGACGAGGACCGCGGCGGATGTGAGCCAGTGCGGTGGTGAAGGTCCCGGGACCCCCTTCTCGACCTGAGGGAAGGCCGGCCCCGGTTCCGTCGCGGCCGCCGCGGTCCCCGTCACACACCGAGCGAGGCGCCGGGTACGGACTCCGTACCCGGCGCCTCGGCGTGCTCCCGACGTGCTCCCGGGGTGCGGAGTCGGCCGGAGCGCAGCAGCCTGAAAGCATGGACTATCCCAGCATCGTCGTGCACGCCCCGGCACTGGACGGCTCGCGACGGGTCACCACGGGGGACGAGACGCTCGGTGTCGCCTATCACCTCGACGACGTCATCGAGATCCTGCGGCGGGCCGAGGTCGACCTGGACGAGATCGAGGTCGACAAGAGCGACATCATCGACTGGCAGGGCGGCGGCCCCGACCACTGGCCGGGGTTCGAGGAGCTCGAACTCCCGGAGGACTGAGAACACGCCCCGGACACGTACTCCAGTGGACGTACGCCGGCTACGCAACCCTCAAATCAAGCTCTGAACACGACTCCAGGGGCTTCAACTCACCCCGGTGATGGGCACATTCTCGGCACACGAGGCCCGCCGGCACGGGGGCGGCGGGCCTCGTGACGGGGGTACGGGGGAACACGGGGGAACAACACGAGGGGCGGCTCACCCAAACGGTGAACCGCCCCTGGTACGTACGCGACCGCTACGCGAGGAACGCGTACGTCAGACCTTCAGCGTCCTGATGGACGTGGGCGCGTGGCCCGGCTCGGTCGCGATCTCCTCGAACTCCACGACGTTGCCGATGTCGTTCGTCGTGGACATCGAGATGTTGGTGACGCGCTCCAGGATCGCCTCGACGACGACCGGCACCCGGTACTCGGCGGCGAGCTTCTTGGCCTGCTCGAAGGCGGCACCCAGCTCGGCCGGGTCGGTGACGCGGATCGCCTTGCAGCCGAGGCCCTCGACGACCTTGACGTGGTCGACGCCGTAGACGCCGAGCTCGGGCGAGTTGATGTTCTCGAACTCCAGCTTGACCTGGAAGTCGATGTCGAAGGCCCGCTGCGCCTGGCGGATCAGGCCCAGGTAGGCGTTGTTGACCAGGACGTGGACGTACGGGATCCGGTGCTGGGCGCCGACGGCCAGTTCCTCGATCATGAACTGGAAGTCGTAGTCGCCGGAGAGGGCGACGACGAAGGCCTCCGGGTCGGCCTTGGCTACGCCCAGCGCGGCCGGGATCGTCCAGCCGAGCGGTCCCGCCTGGCCGCAGTTGATCCAGTGCCGGGGCCGGTAGACGTGCAGCATCTGGGCGCCGGCGATCTGCGAGAGGCCGATGGTGGAGACGTACCGGGTCTCCGGGCCGAAGGCCTTGTTCATCTCCTCGTAGACGCGCTGCGGCTTGATCGGGATGTCGTCGAAGTGCGTGCGGCGCTGGAGGGTCGCCTTGCGCTCCTGGGCGGAGGCGGCCCACGCGGAGCGGTCCGGCAGCCGGCCCTCGGCCCTGAGTTCCTTCGCCACCTGAACGAACAGTTCGAGCGCGGCCCTCGCGTCGGAGGCGATGCCGTAGTCCGGGGCGAAGATCTTGCCGATCTGGGTGGGCTCGATGTCGACGTGGACGAAGGTGCGGCCCGCGGTGTAGACGTCCAGCTTGCCGGTGTGGCGGTTGGCCCAGCGGTTGCCGATGCCCAGGACGAAGTCGGACTCCAGGAAGGTCGCGTTGCCGTAGCGGTGCGAGGTCTGCAGGCCCACCATGCCGGCGTTCAGCTCGTGGTCGTCGGGCAGGACGCCCCAGCCCATCAGGGTGGGGACGACCGGGATGCCCGTCAACTCGGCGAATTCCACGAGGAGTTCGCAGGCGTCGGCGTTGATGACACCGCCGCCGGCGACGATCAGGGGCCGCTCGGACTCGTTCAGCAGCCCGATCGCCTTCTCGACCTGGGCGCGGGTGGCGGCGGGCTTGTACGCCTGGAGCGGCTCGTACGTCTCCGGGTCGAACTCGATCTCGGTGAGCTGGACGTCGACGGGCAGGTCGATGAGGACCGGGCCCGGACGGCCGGAGCGCATGAGATGGAAGGCCTGCTGGAAGACGCCGGGAACCTGGGCCGCCTCCAGCACGGTGACCGCCATCTTGGTCACCGGCTTCGCGATCGAGGCGATGTCGACGGCCTGGAAGTCCTCTTTGTGGATCACGGCGGTCGGCGCCTGGCCCGTGACGCACAGGATCGGGATCGAGTCGCCGATCGCGGAGTAGAGGCCTGTGATCATGTCGGTGCCCGCGGGTCCCGACGTACCGATGCAGACGCCGATGTTGCCCGGGTGGGTGCGGGTGTAGCCCTCCGCCATGTGCGAGGCGCCCTCGACATGGCGGGCGAGGGTGTGACTGATCCCCCCGGCGGCCTTGAGGGCCGCGTAGAAGGGGTTGATCGCCGCGCCCGGGACGCCGAACGCGTCGCTGACGCCCTCGCGCTTGAGGATCTCGACTGCCGCGCGGGCAGCGGTCATACGAGCCATGGAGTACTCCTGCTTCGGCTGTCGGATTCGCGCTCCCGTCGCGCCCCTCGGAGAGCTGGTGATTCCTGGTGATTCCGCAGCGCGGTGATTCCACATTGCGGAAATTAACTTCTACTATCTGGAAATAATGTAGGTGGCGTGCCGAAGAGCGTCAAGGGTGCGCACCCGGCTGGATCCGCAGGAGGGAAGGGCGGGGGCTGTCGGAGCGTTTCGCTGCCGCGGGCCCCCCGCCTGGAGGACGATGGACACGCTGTCCCGACGTGACGTCCTGGAGTGGGCCATGGCCGAGAGCGTGCCGGTGCGGTGTCCGGCCTGCCGTCGCGAGCATCTCTTTGCCGCGCCGTCCTACCCGTGCGTGTGCGGCGCCCCCGTCACGCCCCCGCTCGACCGCCTCGCCGATCCCGCGCCGGTCACCCACCGCACCTGGGACGAGGACTGGGTCACGGTCCCCTGCGACACCTGCGGGCGCGCGGACCAATGGCCCCATCCGGAACTGGGCTGCCCCTGCGGAGTCATGCTGCGGATTCCGGTACGGGGGGTACGGCGCCCCCTGCGCGCGGAGGTCGTGCCGGGCACCGGCGGCCCCGCGGACCTGGAGACGGAACCGGAACCCGAGGCGGCACCGCACACCCCCGAGCCACCACCCCCCGGTACGGCAGCCACCACGCCGGGAAGCCCCCTCATCCCCGACCACCTGCCACTGCCCCGCACCACCCCGACACCGCGCCCGGTGTTCCAGCCGGTGACCATCCGCACCGCCCGGGACGCCGTCACGGCGGCCACGCTGTATCTGCGGTGGCTCGGCTACCGCGACATCCGCAGGGCGGACCAGCGCCCGCCCACGGGCATCGGACTCGCCGCCCGCGGCATGCTGGCGCAGGTGGACCCCACCGTCCGCCCGGCCACACTGCGCGACGTGGAGTGCCTGTGGCTGACGGCCATGTCGGAGTCCACGGGATGCGTCTACTTCTCCCTGGCCGGGTACGCGGACGACGCCCGCCGCCGCGCCGACGCCCTCGGGATCCCCCTCTTCGTGCTCGACCTCACGGGCACCCCCCAGCCGGTGAACACCCACGCCGACGAACTCCTCGCCACCGGGGCCTGAACCCCGGCAGCGGTGAGCGCCCTATTCGGCGTACGTCTGCCGCAGTTCTATCTTGCGGACCTTCCCCGACACCGTCATCGGGAAGGACTCCAGGACCTGCAGGCGGCTGGGGATCTTGTAGTGGGCCAACCGTCCCTCGCAGAAGGCGCGCAGTTCCTCCAGCGTCAGGGGGTCGGCCGGGTCCAGCGGGATGACGCAGGCGAGCACCTCCTCGCCGTAGCGCTCGTGGGGCACCCCGACCACCTGGACGTCGGCGATCTTCGGATGGGCGTAGAGGAACTCCTCGATCTCGCGCGGGTAGATGTTCTCGCCGCCGCGGATGATCATGTCCTTGATGCGGCCGACGATCTCGACGTACCCGTCCTCACGCATCACGGCGAGGTCGCCCGTGTGCATCCAGCGCCCCGTGTCGACGGCCTCGGCGGTCTTCTCGGGCTCGTTCCAGTAGCCGAGCATCACGCTGTAGCCGCGGGTGCACAGCTCTCCGGCGGTGCCGCGGGGCTGCGTCACCCCGTCCGCCGGGTCGACGACCTTCACCTCCAGGTGCGGGAGCACCCGGCCGACGGTGCCGGTGCGGTGCTCCAGGTCGTCGTCCCTACGGGTCTGCAGGGACACGGGCGAGGTCTCGGTCATGCCGTAGCAGATGGAGACCTCCGCCATGTGCATCTCGGCGACCACCCGCTTCATCACCTCGACCGGGCACGGCGAGCCCGCCATGATGCCGGTGCGCAGCGAGGACAGGTCGTACGTCGCGAAGCCGGGGAGGTTCAACTCCGCGATGAACATGGTCGGTACGCCGTACAGCGAGGTGCAGCGCTCGTCCTGGACCGCGCGGAGTGTCGCCGCCGGATCGAAGGAGGGCGCGGGGATAACCATGCAGGCGCCGTGCGAGGTCGCGGCGAGGTTTCCCATCACCATGCCGAAGCAGTGGTAGAAGGGCACGGGGATACAGATCCGGTCCTGCTCGCTGTAGGCGATCGACTCGCCCACGAAATAGCCGTTGTTGAGGATGTTGTGGTGGGAGAGGGTCGCCCCCTTGGGGAAGCCCGTCGTGCCCGAGGTGTACTGGATGTTGATGGGGTCGTCGCAGGACAACTCGCTCTTGCGGATCCAGAGTTCCTCGTAGAGATCCGGGGTCCCGCGCCCGATCAGGGCGTCCCAGCTCGGGTCACCGATGTAGACGGTCTCCCGCAACTGCGGGCATCTGCCGCGCACTTGCTCGACCATCGCCCGGTAGTCGCTGGTCTTGTGGCTGAGGGAGGCGAAGAGCAGCGAGATGCCGGCCTGCTGGAGGACGTACTCGACCTCGTGGGTGCGGTAGGCCGGGTTGATGTTCACCATGACCGCGCCGACGCGGGCGGTGGCGTACTGGACGAGCACCCACTCCGGGCAGTTGACCGCCCAGATACCCACCCGGTCGCCCCTGGCGATGCCGGTGGCCAGCAGCGCGTACGCCAACTCGTCGACGTCCGCGGAGAACTGGGCGTACGTCCAGCGCCGCCCGGACGGCACGTCGACGAGCGCCTCCCGGTCCGGCCAGGCCGCGACCGCCCGGTCCAGGTTGGCCCCGATGGTGTCGCCGAGCAGGGTCGTCGCACTGGTCCCGTGCGCGTAGGAGAGTGCGCTCACCGGAAGTCCTCCTCGCGGTACTCGGCGTCCGAGCCGGCGGCCGTGGCCTCGCGCAGCTCGATCCGGCGGATCTTGCCGGAGATGGTCTTGGGAAGTGCGCCGAACTCCAGACGGCGGATGCGCTTGTACGGCGCGAGGACCGTCCGCGAGTGTTCGAAGAGCACCTTCGCCAGGTCGGGGCCCGGTTCGTGGCCCGTGGCGAGGACGATGTACGCCTTCGGAACGGCGAGCCGCAGTTCGTCGGGGGCCGGGACGACGGCCGCCTCCGCCACCGCCTCGTGCTCCAGCAGGGCGCTCTCCAGCTCGAAGGGCGAGATCTTGTAGTCGGAGGCCTTGAACACGTCGTCGGCGCGGCCGACGTAGGTGATGTATCCGTCCTCGTCCCGGGCGCCGATGTCACCGGTGCGGTAGTAGCCGCCCGCCATCGCCTCCGCCGTACGGTCGGCGTCGCCGTGGTAGCCGGTCATCACGCCCACCGGTCGCGCGGACAGATCGAGCGCGATCTCCCCCTCCACCGCCCCGGGCGCACCCGTGACCGGGTCGAGGAGTTCGACGCGGAAGCCGGGACTGGGCCGTCCCATGGAGCCCGTCTTGAGCTGCTGCCGAGGGCTGTTGGAGACCTGGACGGCCGTCTCGGTCTGCCCGAAGCCGTCCCGGATGGTGACGCCCCAGGCGCGCCGCACCTGCTCGATGACCTCCGGGTTCAGCGGCTCACCGGCGGCGACGGCCTCGCGTGGCGGGGTGCGCAGCTGCGTCAGGTCGGCCTGGATGAGCATCCGCCAGACCGTGGGCGGGGCGCAGAAGGTGGTGACGCCCGCCCGGTCCATCTCCGCCATCAGCCGGCCCGGGTCGAAGCGCGTGTAGTTGTGGATGAAGACGGTCGCCTCCGCGTTCCAGGGCGCGAAGAGGTTGGACCAGGCGTGCTTGGCCCAGCCGGGCGAGGAGATGTTCAGATGCACGTCGCCGGGCTTGAGCCCGATCCAGTACATCGTCGACAGATGACCGATCGGGTAGGAGGCGTGGGTGTGTTCGACGAGCTTGGGGCGGGCGGTGGTGCCGGAGGTGAAGTAGAGCATCAGGGGGTCGTCCGAGTGGGTGACCCCCTCGGGCTCGAAGCTCGCGTCGGCGGCGTACGCCTCCTCGTACGACTGCCAGCCGGGCCGCGCTCCACCCACCGTGATCCGGGTCTGGCGGCCGGGCACTTCGTCGAACTTCGCCGCCTCCTCGGCGCGCGCGATCACATGCCGGACGCGGCCGCGCTCGACCCGGTCGCGCAGGTCGGCGGGGCCCAGCAGGGTGGTCGCGGGGATGACGACGGCGCGCAGCTTCATCGCGGCGAGGGCCGTCTCCCACAGCTCGACCTGGTTGCCGAGCATGACCAGCACGCGGTCCTCGGCGCGTACGCCCCGCGCGCGCAGCCAGTTGGCCACCCGGTTCGAACGCTCGGAGAGGGCGGCGAAGGAGAACTCGGCGCGCTCGCCGTCCTCCTCGACGATGTGCAGGGCGGTGCGGTCGTTGCCCTGTGCGATGACGTCGAACCAGTCGAGCGCCCAGTTGAAGGACTCCGGGCGGGGCCAGTCGAAGCCCTCGTACGCCGTGGCGTAGTCCGCACGGTGCTCCAGCAGGAAGTCCCGAGCGGCGCGGAACTCGTCCGTCGCACCGTTCGTCACCGTCATGTGTCCTCCTCATTGCCGCACAGCCGCCTTCGACAAAGGCCCTAGCATCGTGTATTCCGTGATGGAGGTCTCACCACCCCCGAACGGGGGTACGCCGCGACGAAGGGGCGAACACGTGGCAGCAGACACGGCCGAGGCGGTGGAGATGCGTGGTGCGCTGGTACGACTGCGGCGCGCCACGGGGCTGCCGGTCGCCTTCGGCGGCCTCGTCGAACCCGGTCGCGCCCAGGTACGTATCAGCGAACTCAGCGGTACGGCGACGCCCGCGCTCAGCGCCCTCGCCGTGTCCTCGGGCAACGGCCTGGGCGGCAAGGCGGTCGCGCTGGCCCGGCCCTGCGCGGTGACGGACTACTCCGCCTCCCGGCAGATCAGCCACGAGTACGACGTGGCGGTCGCCACGGAGGGCCTGTGCTCCGTGATCGCCGTACCCGTCGTCGTACGCCGCCGGGTGCGCGGGGTGTTGTACGGCGCCCTGCGCACGGCCCAGCCCCTGGGTGACCGCACGCTCGGCGCGGCGGTGGCGGCGGCCCGGGACGTGGAGCAGGCGCTGGTCGTACGGGACGAGGCGCAGGGGCTGCTGACCGTCGCCCGGGAGCCCGAACCGGCGGTCGGGAGCCCCGCGTGGGAAGAGGTCCGCGAGGCGCACGGGGCGCTGCGGGCACTGGCGCCGCGCATCGTCGACCCGGCGCTGCGGGCCGAACTGCTCGACGTGTGCGGGCGGCTGGCGGGTGCGGCGGCGTCCGACGCCCGGACGCCTCGCGTCGACCTCGCCCCGCGCGAGGTGGACGTTCTCGCCTGCGTCGCGGCGGGAGCCACCAACGGGCTTGCCGCCGAGCGGTTGGGGCTGCGGCCGGAGACGGTCAAGGGGTATCTGCGCTCGGCCATGCGGAAGCTCGGTGCGCACACCCGGTGGGAGGCGGTGGTCGCCGCGCGGCGCGCCGGATCGCTGCCGTAGCTTTCCGGCTACCTCGGCTTTGGCCGCTCCGCGGCCTCTTCCCCGTCGCTCCGCGACGGTTTCCGACCCACCCGCCCCTTATGCCCGCTCCGCGGCCCCCCTCACCGGCCACTCCGCGGCCCCCGTCTGGCGTTCTTCATTCAGACGGCGCCGCCCTGAAATACGTTATGCCAACACTCTTGTTATTTCCCTCACCACCCCGAGACTCCGAAATTCAAAGAGTCGTTGCCTAATATTGGCTCGGACACGACATGCGAGGGGAGCGGTGACCGTGCGAGGGGACTTCAAGGAGCCTGCGAGACCCCGCCCCGACCTGGTCATCGGCCGGGAGGAGCTCTTCGCGGGCGCGCGCGAGCAGCTCTCCGACGGAGGCAGCGTGCTGGTGCACGGCCCCGCGGGAATAGGAAAGTCCACCGTTCTGCGTGCGCTGGCCGCGGAATGCGCCGAATCGGCACACACCGTGTTGCGCTGCTCGGCGACCGAGTCCGAATCCCATCTGCCCTTCCTCGCCCTGGCCGACCTCCTCGGCCTGGTGGTGGACCAGGTCTCCGACCGGCTGCCCGCCCCACAGCGCACCGCCCTCGAATCGGCCCTCACCGGCCGCGGAGAATCGACCCTGCAACGCGACGGCCTCGCCCTGCGCCTCGCGGTCCTCTCCGTGCTGCGCGCGCTGGCCGCCCAGGGCCCGGTCCTGATCGTCGCCGACGACCTCCAGTGGCTGGATCCGGCCAGCGCCGAACTGCTCGGCTTCGCCGCTCGCAGGCTCGGCGAGATGCCCGTACGAATGCTGTCCGCGGTGCGCACCGACACCGAGCCACGGGACCAACAGCACGACCGCCATCTACGCGCGTCCCCGCCGGACACCCTGGCCGTGCGGCTCAACCCGCTCTCCCGCGCGCAGGTCGCCGAACTCCTCGGCCACCGCGGCTACACCGGGCTGCCCCGCACGACCGTCCGCGACATCCACCGCACCAGCGGCGGCAACCCGCTCTTCGCGCTGGAACTCGGCCGCGCGCTCGCCGAGAATCCCGCCCGGCCGAGCCCCGGCGAACCACTGCCCGTGCCGACCTCGTTGCGCGCGCTCGTCCTCAGCCGTCTGGAGATGCTCTCGGCCGAGGCCCGCCACACCCTGCTCGTCGCGAGCGCGGGCGCCCGCCCCACGCTGACGCTGCTGCACGCGGCCGGGCGCGAGAACGCCGAGGCCGAGACCGCGCACGCCGCCTCGCTCGGACTGCTGGCGACCGAGCGCGAGACACCGGGCATCCGGTTCGCGCACCCGATGATCTCGGCCGCCCTGTACGCGGAGGCGAGCGCCCAGGAACGCCGCGCCGCCCACGCCGCGCTCTCCACGGCCGCCTCCGACCCCATCGAACGGGCCCGGCACCTCGCCCTGGCCACCACCGGTACCGATCCGCAGGTCGCCGCCCGGCTCGGGGAGGCGGCGGCCGTGGCCAGGGACCGGGGCGCGCCCTCGGTCGCGGCCGGGCTCGGGCTGCTCGCGGCCCGGCACACTCCACCGGAGACCGTTCCCGGCCCGGACGAGCGGCGGTTGCAGGCCGCCGAGGACGCGCTGACCGCCGGGGAGTCGGACCTCGCGCGGGACATCGCCCGCGACGCGCTCCGCCGGGTCACGGCGCCTGCGGATCGCGTCCGCGCCTGGATGGTCGTCATCGACGCGGCGGGGCAGGCCATGGCCGAGGTCGACGCGGTCTTCCCGCAGGCCCTCGCCGACGCGGGCGAGGATCCCCGGCTGCTCGCGCTCGTGCGCTACCAACTCGCCTGGCGGGCCCTGCTGGTGGAGGGCGAGATGGCCAAGGGTCGCGAGGAGGCCGCGATCGCCGCCCAGCTCGCCGCCCGCGCCGGGGACCGGCCCACCGAACTCCTCGCGCTCGGCTTCCAGGCCCAGATGGAGACCCTGATGGGCCACCCGGGCGCACCCGCCACCATCCAGCGGGCGATGCGCGAACCGCAGGACCCCCGGGTGGCGTGCGACCACAACGGCGCCGGCGCCGCCCGCTTCCGCTGGCTGATCATGGGCGACCAGCTCGCCGAGGCCCGCACCACGATCACCGCCCTGCTGCGCGAGGTGCGGCGGCGCGGGATGGTCGAGAGCGAGGTGCACTTCCTGCGTGGGCTCGCCGAGACCGAGCTGCGCTCCGGGCACTGCGGGCGGGCGCTCGACCTGGCCCGGGAGAGCCTGCGGCTGGCCCGCGACACGGGAATCGGCGAGGCGGCCACCGCCATGTTCACCTCGCTCGCCGAGGCCGCGGGCGGCGACGTCGACCGGGCGCTGGCGCTGGCCCGGGAGGCCGTGGACCGCGCCGAGGAGGACGGCGACCTGGTCTACCTCTCGCGAGCCCTGGGCGCCCTCGGGCACGCCCAGCTGGTGGCCGGGGACTCACTCGCGGTCGTGCAGTCCCTGCGGCGGGTACGGGAGCTGGAGGAACGGCTCGGGGTCACGGACCCGGCCCGGGGACGCTGGCACGGCGACCTCGCCGAGGCGCTGGTGCGGATCGGTGAGCCGGTCGAGGCGCAGGACGTCATCGACGCCACGCGGGCGCAGGCGCTGCGGCTCGGGCGCGAGAGCGTGCTGGCCGTGCTCGACCGGGCGGAGGCGCTGGTGCGGGCCGCGCGCGGTGAACAGGGGCCCGCGGTACGTCAGCTGACGGCCGCTCAGGACCGGCTGGGCAAGCTGGGCTACGGCCTGGAGGAGGCCCGGGCGGCGTACGCCCTCGCCGGGCTGCGCACCCACCGGCCGGGGCCGACCTCCTACGACGAGGCGACGCGGCTGTTCCGCCGCTGCCGGGCGTTGCCGTGGCTGCGGCAGGTGGAGTCCGCGAGTGCGGCCGGGCCGACGGTGGCCTCGGCCACGACGCCGCTCGCTCCCGCCGCGCTCGACAGCCTCGCCGCGACGGAGCGTCAGGTCGCGGCGCTGGTCATGGAGGGCGCCACCAACCGGGAGATAGCCGCGCGGCTGTTCATCAGCGTGAAGACCGTCGAGGCGACGCTGACGCGGGTGTACCGGAAGCTGGGGATACGGTCGCGGGTGGACATCGTTCGGCTGGCTGCGGGGCGCCGGAGCGGGTGAATCTTCCCCGCCCTCACCCGTCCCGTCCCACGGGGGGGGGGGCGCCCCGCGCCCCCGCCCCCGACCCCCCGGCGCCCCCGGCCCCCCCGCCCCCGGGGGGGTGATCCTCCCCCCCCCCCCCCCCCCCCCCCCCCGGGGGCGGGCCCCCCGCACCCCCAAAAAGACGGCGCAGTCCCCCGCGCCCCGGAGGGGGGGCGGGGAACTGCGCGGGCAACCCCCACCGGCCCGCAGGCGAAGGTCCGGCGGCTAAACCCCGTGTCTCTCGAGCAAGGGTTTTCCCTCCCGCAACTCGCCTAGGGGGTTCCCCTCTTGGATGCGGAACGTTCCGCCTTCTAGCGTGAGCGTCGTGCCGCTCGCTCGGGCACACGGCGTCAGCCCACAGACGTCGTGCCTCACCCCCCACACCCGCGCGTCCCCCCACCGGCAACTTCTGAGGAGATCCATGTTCGGGCTCAACCGTGCCAAGAAGACCGCCGCTCTCTGTGTGGCCACCGCTGCCGCCGCCGCGACCGCTCTCCTCGGCGCACCCGGCGCCGTCGCCGCCCCCCAGCCGATCGTCGGCGGCACGACGACGACCACCACCGCGTACCCGTTCATGATGCAGATCACGGACGCCTCGCAGAACCAGTTCTGCGGTGGCACCCTGGTCGCGGCCAACAAGGTGGTCACCGCCGCCCACTGCATGGTCGGCGAGACCACGAGCAGCGTCCGCGTCGTCGGCGGCAGAACGTACCTCAACGGCACCAACGGCACCGTCAGCAAGGTCAGCAAGATCTGGATCAACCCCGACTACACCGATGCCACCAACGGCGACGACGTGGCCGTACTGACCCTGTCGACGTCGATGTCGTACACCCCGGCGTCGTACGTCGCCTCCACGGACACCGGCGTGTACGCCACCGGCGCCACCGCCCGCATCATCGGCTGGGGCACCACCTCGGAGAGCGGCAGCTCCTCCAACCAGCTGCGCACCGCGACCGTCCCGATCGTGTCCAACTCCAGCTGCGCCGGCTCCTACGGCTCCGAATTCGTGGCCAGCGACATGGTCTGCGCCGGTTACACCAACGGCGGTACCGACACCTGCCAGGGCGACAGCGGCGGCCCGCTGCTCATCGGCGGCGTCCTCGCGGGCATCACCTCCTGGGGCAACGGCTGCGCCGAGGCCGGCTACCCGGGCGTCTACACCCGCCTGACGACCTTCTCGAACCTGGTGAAGACGCAGATCAACTCGTAGCCACCAGTCGCCGGTGACCGTTCGTCAGTCACCGGCGGCCGACGGGCTCCCCAGACTCCTGAGCACCCCTCAGGTGAAAGCCAGGGGGCGTTGCGGGCCTCCACGAGCGGCCCGCAACGCCCCCTATCCATTCCTCCCCCGCTCTTCCCCGCTCTTCCCCTCTACTTGTCGGCGGTCAGCTTCCCCGCGCTGCCCCAACTGTCCGCCGGCACCTCGTGGATCCAGACGTGCACGCTCTCGGCGGGGATCTTGTACGCGTCGACGAAGGCGTCGGTGACGCGTTTGACGAGGTCCCGCTTGAGCTCGACGTCGCGCGGACCCTGCTGGATGGTGACGATGGGCATGGCTGAACTCCCTCTCCTGGGGCGGCTCCGGCCGCTTTCCGGCTACGGGTTCAGTTCATCGCGCGGGGACTCGTCGACCAAGAAGCGGACCCCGACCGCAGCGATCAGTTCTCGTGATCGCCGCAGGCCGCGAGCAGGGCGTCCAGGTGAGGCGTCGGCGTCGCGCCGTGCACGGCGAGTCCCGTGGTCAGCGCGAGTCCCGGTGCCCGGAAGGGTACGAAGGCGACCCGGGGGCTGTGCAGGACGCGGGCGTGCGAGGCGTAGACGACCGTCCACAGCGGCCGGGTCCCGATGCTGGCGAGGGTGTCCTGCAGGGAACCGCTCACCGGTCCGGGCAGAGGTTCGAAGCCGGCGTCGTGACAGGCCCCGACGACCAGGTCGACCAGGGCGGGGTTGGTCCGGCGCGCGGTGATGCTCAGCGGGAGTGGGGCCAGTTCGGCGAGGTCGATCCCGTCGCGGGCGGCCAAGGGGTGCCCGGCGGGCAGCGCGGCCACCAGCGGATCGGGCCACAGCGGCAGCACGCGTACGCCCGGCACGGGCTCCGCGCCCCGTACGAACGCGGCGTCGAGGCGACCGTCCAGGACCCGCGCGAGCCGCTCCTCCGCGGGAAGCGAGACCAGCTCGACCTGGACCGCGGGCTTCCGCCCGGCGAAGCCCGCGAGCACCCGGTCCAGGTGAGCGCCGAGTCCGGTACTGGTGCCCAGGCGCAGCACCTCGGCCGCGGCGACCGCTGCGCGGGCCCGGTCCACGGCGGCGAGCACCGCCCGCGCCTCGGGCAGCAGCCGCTCCCCCGCCCCCGTCAGCCGTACGTGCCGCGGTGAACGGTCGAACAGCTCGGCGCCCAGCTCCCGCTCCAGCCGCCGTACCTGCTGGCTGACGGCCGACTGCACGATGTGCAGACGCTCCGCCGCCCGCCCGAAGTGCAGTTCCTCGGCGACCGTGACGAAGTAGACGAGTTGCCGCAGTTCCATGTCCGGGACTGTAGGGCCCCTGTTTGAATGGCGGCGGTTGGGGGTGATGGACATGGTGTCCACGGACCGGTTCCTGGCGTTCGCGGCGATGTCGCTGCTGGTGATCGTGATTCCTGGGCCGAGTGTGCTGTTCGTGATCGGGCGGGCGCTCGCGCACGGCCGGCGCACGGCGGTGATGACCGCGCTGGGCAATGTCGTCGGCTCGTATCTGCTGGTGGCCGCGGTCGCCTTCGGGATCGGCTCGCTGGTGGAGCGCTCGCTGACCGTCTTCCTGGTGGTGAAGCTGGCGGGTGCCGCGTATCTGGTCCTGCTGGGGGTGCGGGCGTTCCGGCATCGCAAGGAGATGAAGGCCTCGGCGTTGCGGCAGGAGCCCGCTGCCGCGGCGCGCGGCGATCTGCGGACCGTCCTGGACGGTGCCCTCGTCGGCCTCACCAACCCCAAGGGGCTGGTCTTCTTCGCGGCGGTGCTGCCGCAGTTCGTGGACCACTCGGCGGGGCGGGTGCCGGTGCAGATGCTGGTGCTCGGTCTGATCCCGATCTCCATCGGGCTGGTCACCGACACCCTGTGGGGGCTGACGGCGTCGGCGGCCCGCTCCTGGTTCGCCGGCTCGGACCGTCGGCTGTCGCTGATCGGGGGCGCGGGCGGCTGCACCCTGATCGGGCTCGGGGTGACGGTGGCGGTGACGGGTCGCGCGGACTGAGTCCTCCGGTTACGTGGCTTACGCCGCCACGGTCCCGAAGCGGATGTCGTACGACGCCGACGCGCCGGACAGCGTCCGGAGCAGCCCCTCGGCCTCCGCCACCACCTCCTCCCGCTGGACCTTCGTGAGCCTGCCGAAGGGTTCGATGGTGAGCACGTCCCCCTCCTGTCGCCACAAGCCCGCCAGGAAGCCGTCGACGAGCAGCGTGCAGTACGCCTGGTTGCCCGCCCAGCTACGCCCTTTGAGACCGGCGGGCACCACCCGGGAGCGGTCGGCGTGCGCGAGGAGCAGGTTGTCGAACTCGGGCAGGAAACGCGGCGGGGCCGGAGTGTCGGCGTCGGGGCGGGGCGCGTCGGGGAGGTCGAAGAGTTCGACGCCGTTCTCGCCACGGAAGGTGAGCAGTCGCGGGCGGAGGCGTTCGAAGGCCTCGCGCAGCCGGGTCAGTCCCGCCCAGGTCTGCATGTCCTTCACGGAGGCGGGCCCGAACGCGGCGAGGTAGCGCAGGACGGCCGCGTCGGGGCCCGGGGACGGCTCGGTGGGACGGCCCAGCCAGTGTTCGGCGGTGGTCAGCGCGACCTGGCCGCTGCGGCCCCACAGTCCGCGCGGGGTGACCTGGACGAGCGGCAGCCGGCAACGGGCGGCGACCGAGAGCGCGAAGGGGTCGGCGTCCGGCCAGTGGACGAGCAGTTCCGCACGCAGCTGTTTCATCGTGCGCGGCTCGGCCTCCACCAGCTCTCGAGCGATCACGGCGAGCCGGTCCAGGTCGACACCCGCGAGCCCCTTGCGGAAGTTGTTCAGCTCCCGGTCGCGGGCGCCCTGCACGAGCGGTCGCAGGGTGAGGGCGTCGTCGGCGGTGTGGGTGTGAATGGTGGAGCGCAGGGTCACGATGCGGACGACGGCACGGTCCTCCATGGCCGTCGACAGCTCCTCGGGCCGGAACCCTTCCAGTCGGGCGGCGAGGGCGTAGTACGGCGGTTTCACGTTCTGCGCCTGAAGACCCACGAGGTGCCGGACGGCGTCGGTGACGCCACGACCGGCGGAGCGGCGCAGGAGGAGCTGGCGGGCGAGGGTCGCGCGGTTGAGGGCGCGGGGGTCGAGTACGGATGCGGGGTGGGCGCCGCCGCCCCGGTTCCCACCCCCGCCAACCTTCCTACTCCCGTCCACGCCGCTCGTCTTCGTCGCCGCATTCGCTTTCGCCTTCGTCGTCATGCTGTGCACGCTAGCGGGGCTTGCGGACACCTTCTGTCCGCAAGCCGTGAGGCCCTCCACGGGCACGCCCGCCCGGACGGTACGCCCACTGCCCGCCCGCGACATTTGACCCGTATATCCTTCTCCGTGATCACAGCGACGTACCAGCGACTTGGGAGGCAGCCGCAATGTCCGAGCGACGCCCCCGCCCGACCGCCAAGAACGGCAGAAAGCCCGTCTGGCGACGCGCCCTGAACCCGCCGGCCGCGACCGGCGTGACACCCCCGGCGCCGCGCGCCGACGCGCCGGAGCCGGAACCCGCCGGCGCCGACAGCGTCGTACAGGCGGCCCTGTACCGCGACGGCGTACGGGTCTCGACCCCCGCCTCCCTCGCCGACACCTTCCGAGAGCTGCGCGACCAGCCGTCCGGCATGGCATGGATCGGCCTGGCCCGCCCCACGGAGGCCGAACTCCTCTCCCTGGCGGCCGAGTTCGACCTGCATCCACTCGCCGTCGAGGACGCGATGGAGGCACACCAGCGTCCGAAGCTGGAGCGCTACGGCGACACGCTCTTCGTCGTCCTGAGCGCGGCCCGCTATCTGGACGCGGCCGAGGAGGTCTATTTCGGCGAACTGCACGTCTTCGTGGGCCCCGACTTCGTGATCACCGTCCGGCACGGCGCGGCGCCGGACCTGTCGGCGGTGCGCCGCCGCATGGAGGACACCCCGGAGCTGCTGAAACTCGGCCCCGAGGCCGTCCTCTACGCGATCCTCGACTCCGTGGTCGACGGCTACGTCCCCGTCGTCGCCGGCGTCCAGAACGACATCGACGAGATCGAGACCGAGGTCTTCCGTGGCGACCCCGAGGTGTCCCGCCGCATCTACGAACTCTCCCGCGAAATGGTCGAGTTCCAGCGCGCCACCCGCCCGCTGGTCGGCATGCTGCACGGCCTGATGGCGGGTTTCGCCAAGTACGGCACCGAAGAGGAACTCCAGCGCTACCTCCGCGACGTCGCCGACCACGTCACCCACACCAGCGAACGCGTCGACGGCTTCCGCCAGGCCCTCACCGACATCCTCACCGTCAACGCCACCCTCGTCACCCAACAACAGAACGCCGAGATGCGCGCACTGGCGGAGGCGGGCTTCGAACAGAACGAGGAGATCAAGAAGATCTCGTCCTGGGCGGCCATCCTGTTCGCCCCGACCCTGGTCGGCACGATCTACGGCATGAACTTCGACCGCATGCCGGAGTTGCACTGGGTACTCGGGTACCCCTTCGCGATCATCCTGATGGCGGTCGTATGTACCAGTCTGTACGTCATCTTCAAGCGGAAAGACTGGCTCTGAGTAATCGCCGCAGGAGGCGCCGCTCTGAGGAGGTGCGGCCTCGATCGCAGACGCCGACGGGGCATCTGAGGCCGCTGGGGAGAATCTGGGGAGAATCAGCAGCGTTCCGATCCCGCGGACTCTTGCGATCGCGGGCGTTGACCTGCGAGAGCCACGCCGCTGTGGCGCAATCTGGGAGCGCTGGCGACCGCGGCGGGTTGGCCGAGCAAGGCGTCGATGGCCCCGCGCCCCTTGCCGCCGGCCTCAGGCATGAAGTGGGCGTAGTGGTCCAGGGTGATGGTCGGGCTCGAGTGGCCGAGCCAGCGGGCCAGGGTGACGACGGACTCGCCGGCTTCGAGGATGACCGAGGCGTAGGTATGCCGGAGCACGCGGAAGCCGTCCTTGCGGGAAGCCTTCCACCGCTCGTCCTGCTTCCGCAGGGGGATGACACCGGCGGCGGCCAGGGCCGGCTTCCACACCTCGACGTTGAAGATGTTCGCGCGAAGGGCGTTGCCGTACGTCGTGGTGATGACGAGCGGGAACTTCTTCGTCTCCCGATCGGGCTCCGGACCGCCCCACGGCAGCTCCACCTCGACTGCGGGGTACTCCATGAAGTACTGGGCCAGGGCCGCTGCGACCGACGGAGGGCCCGCGAACCCGACCCGACAACCGACGGCGAGTTCCGCGTCCGCGTCGCCAGCACCGGCGACAGCTACCCCGTACCGGCCGATCAGACCATCGCCGAGGTCCTCACCGCCCACGGCGTCAACGTCGAGCTCTCCTGCGAACAGGGCATGTGCGGTGCCTGCCTCACCCCCGTCCTCGCCGGCGAGCCCGTAGCGCCGAGCTCGTCCTGGGGCTCTGAGGGTCCGTCACCCGCATACCGGGGCATCCGTGCAGGGGGCCGCGACTGCGACTGGTGCGCGGCCTTCCTCTCAGCCTGCGGAGTTACGGCCACAGCATGTGGCGTTCCCAAACGCTGTGGCGATCGGGGCGTTCGTAACGCAGCCGGTTGTGGAGGCGGCCCTTGTCCGCCTGCCAGAACTCGATCTCGACCGGAACGAGGGTGCAGAGCGTCCACTCCGGACTGACCAGAGCGGGGTCCGACTCGATGCGGGCAAGCGCCGCACGGAAGGCCCGGTCGCGCTCTTCCGAGCTTTCCAGGGGCTCGCTCTGGCGGCCCAGCAGCACCTCGGCCCGGGCGGAGGGCGCACGCGCGAGCAGGTCGGCGGCACTCTGCTCGGGAGACGCGGGCTCGACAGTACCCCGCACCCGTACCTGGCGGCCCTGAAGGAGCCAGTAGAAGGTGAGTGCCGCGCGGGGCCGGTCGGCCAGCTGGCGGCCCTTGGGGCTGTGGGCGTGGAGGGCGAACTGCCAGCCGTCGCCGTCCACGTTCTTGAGGATGAGAACTCGGGCGTCCGGGCCGCCGTCCTCACCGATCGTCGACAGGGTCATGGCGTGCGCGTCGGGCACACCCGCGGCGACCGCCTCCCGCAGCCAGCCGAGGAGCAGCTCGACGGGATCGGCCGGGGCACCGGCGGGATCGAAGTCCGCCAGCGGTCCAGCGAACACCTCCAGACTCCGCAGCCACTCCCGCACACTCACGGGCTCCCCGGCACCGTCGTCCACGCCCACCGCGCCGCCACGCTCGCCGGAAGCGGGGGCATCCGTGACGCCGGGCGCTCCGTTCGTGCCCTCCAGATAGACCCATGCACGGATTCCCGAGCGCAGGGTCACCCTGACGCGGGCGTAGTCGTCGACCTCGTAGGCGTCCGCCGCGGCCAATTCGGCGTCGCTGATCGCGAAAACCTGCCCCTCGACGGCGTCCTCCGGGTCCGGTGAGACGACGACCAGTGGATGACGGTCGGTGCCGCTGGCCTTGATCACGGCGGGATCGGTGATCTGGATGGTCGTCATGCGGTGGCCCGGCAGGGCGTCCGAGCTGGCGTCGAGCAGGCGGCCGAACTGGGAGATCTGGACCTCGGGCAGTTGCAGGGTGCCATAGGAGAAAAGGTGGTGGACGGTCTGAGCGGGGCACGGTCGGATCATTCGCGGGGTGCGGTCTCCTTCACTGGGTGCCTCTTTCATCAGGCTTCACTGGGCGAGCGGACTCGGCAGGCGCTCACGCTGTCCGGGCGCAATCCGCGGCCAGCCGCAGGCTCTCGGCGACCGCGTGGGGGATGTCGAGGACCGGGAACAGCGTGTGCCGTACGGTCCGCTCGGCGTCGACGATCAGGATCAGGCGTTTGTGGCACAGTCGGCCTGCGCCACGGAACATCGGCAGTCGCAGGGCAGCTGCCAGCTGGTGGGCGGCGTCAGAGAGGAGGGGGTACGGGACCTCCTCGGCGCGGGCGAACTCCGCTTGTTCGTGCGGGAGTTGGGTGCTCGCTCCGCGTAGATCCACCCCCGCCCGCCGGAAGTCGGGCCAGGCGTCTCGGAAGAGTCGGTTCTCCAGCGTGCAGCCGACAGCTCCGGGGATCGGCGGCTCACCCCATTCGACTCCCGTGCCGGGATAGGTGAAGAGCACGGTCGCGGCGGAGGCCGGCGAGACCAGCGGGAGGTCGGCGCCCTGCGTGCCGGGCAGTTCGAGGCCGTCAGGCAGGCGGGTGCCGGCCAGGGCGTGCACCCGGGCGTGCTCGGCGCCGTCCGCTGCCGCCGTTGCGGTGACGCTTCCGTCTCCCAGCACCCACCGGTCACCCCAGTCCTGCATAGCGACGAGCAGCGGTAGCAGCGCCACCCCGGCATCCGTGAGCAGGTACTCGTATCGCACCGGACGCCGCTGGTAGAGGCTGCGGTGCAGGACACCGTGAGCGACGAGCCGGCCGAGGCGCTCGGTGAGGACCTTGCGGGACAGGCCGATCTCGGCAGCCAGCGCGTCGAAGCGGACGTGTCCGCGAGCAACTTCCCGCAGTACAAGAACGTTCCACCAGTCCCCCAGGACCATGGCGGCCTGGGCGATGCCGCAGGTCGCGTCGGCGTTGTGCATCCTCATGCACCCATAGTAAGTTCCCTTTCGGGACTCACTTTGTTTCTTGATGGAACTTACTGCCTGCCGCTACGCGGGCCCAGCGTGAGGAGCTGCACCGTGACCGCCATCAGCCGGGTCGTCGCACGGGAGATCATCGACAGTCGGGGCAATCCGACCGTCGAGGTGGACGTGGAACTCAAGGACGGCTCGCTCGGCCGCGCAGCCGTGCCGTCAGGCGCCTCCACCGGCGCCCGGGAGGCGGTCGAACTGCGGGACGGCGACCCGACCCGGTTCCACGGCAAGGGCGTACGGCGGGCCGTTGACGCCGTGAACGAGAGCATCGCGGACGCCGTGACCGGACTCGACGCCGAGGATCAGGCGACCGTCGACCACACCATGATCGAACTGGACGGTACAGACACCAAGTCGCGCCTCGGCGCCAACGCCCTGCTCGGCGTCTCCCTGGCCACCGCCAAGGCCGCCGCCCGTGCCCACCGGCTGCCGCTGTACCGCTACATCGGCGGAGTCGACGCCCGCATGCTGCCGGTACCGATGATGAACATCGTCAACGGCGGCGCCCACGCCGACAATCCACTGGACTTCCAGGAGTTCATGATCGCCCCCATCGGCGCGGCCACCTTCGTCGAGGCCGTCCGCATGGGCTCGGAGGTCTTCCACACCCTGCGCGACAACCTGCTCGCCGCCGGCCACAGCGTGAACGTCGGCGACGAAGGCGGCTTTGCACCCGACCTGCGCACCGCCGACGAAGCCCTCGACTTCGTCGTACGCGCCATCGAGCAGACCGGCTACAAGCCCGGCACCGACATCACCCTCGTCATGGACCCCGCCACCTCCGAGTTCTACCGCGACGGCGTCTACGACTACACGGGCGAGGGCATCCGCCGGACCCCCGCCGAACACGCCGACTACCTCGCCACGCTCGTCGACCGCTACCCCGTCGCGTCCATCGAGGACCCGATGGCCGAGGACGACCACGACGGCTGGCGCGCGCTGACCACCCGGCTCGGCGACCGCTGCCAACTCACCGGCGACGACGTCTTCTGCACCAACGAGACACTGCTGAGCGCCGGAATCCGGGACGGCATCGCCAACTCGATCCTGGTGAAGGCCAATCAGATCGGCACCCTCACCGAGACCCTGGCCACCGTCGCGACGGCCCATCGCGCCGGCTACACGGTCGTCATGTCCCACCGCTCGGGCGAGACCGAGGACACCACCATCGCCGACCTCGCCGTCGCCACCGGCTGCGGCCAGATCAAGACCGGCTCGCTCTCCCGCGCCGACCGCACCGCCAAGTACAACCAACTCATCCGCATCGAGGAGGACCTGGGCACCCAGGCGCGCTACGCGGGGCGTGACGCCCTGGGACTGCGCCGCTGACACCAACCGCCGCAGCAGTCGTCACGGCTTGAGGAACCCGGCCGCGGACAGCACCTTCTGGCCCTCGGCGGACCGCACGAGCGCGATGAACGCCTTGGCGGCAACGGCGTTGGGCGCGTTCTTCAGGAGGGTGTTCGGGTAGTCGCCCGGTCAGCCCAACTCCCGGGCCCAGTCCAGCAGTTCGGGAGCGGCCAGGCTGGTGCCCAGCCAGTCGTGGTCGAGGATGGCTCCCGGAAGGGACGGTACGACCGCGACATACAGCCCGGCAGCGCGCGCCGAGGAGATGCCCGTGGCCGAGTCCTCGAAGGCGATGGAGCGCTTGGGGGCCGCACCGAGCGCCCAGCGCCACGCGACATGCTGCTGCATCCGGCTTGGGGAGGCTCTTGTTTCGCCGTCCGCTCACTCAGTCCGTGTGCGAGGACGACGTCGATGCGCGGTGTCACCCCGGTGGCTTTGGCCCAGGCCCGGAACACCTCTGCGCCGGCCGCGCTGCGCGCGTCCATGAACTGGCGCAGCGCTCACCGACGCGCTTCAACGTGACCCTGGTCGGGTTGACGGGGGTGTGGTCAGTGTTTGAAGGCGTCCTTGATCTTTGCCCCAGCCTGCTTGATGTTGCCCTTGAGTTGGTCGCTGGCGCCTGCAGGCCGAAGGCCGTGGAGTGAGTTGTCTGCTGGGCTTCGGTGGGAGGGGTATCCGTGGCGCTGAGCCGGTCAGCGTTCTGCGCGGTGCCCGAACAAGTGCAGTTTGCTCCGACGACCGTCGTCCGGGGCGGGGGTGCGATCACCGGGGGGTGAGTCGTTCCCCCGCGCGTTCGCGTTGTCCGCGCGGAATGGCTCGCGTTGGCCGACCAGGTCGTCGCGGCCCCTCCCGGCAGAGGCAGTCTCGCGGCGCGACTGCTTCAGTCCGCGGCGCGAGACGCTGCCGCGGTGAGGTGCGCGGCCTCGTATACCGGTCAAGAGCAAGATCAGCCCGAGCAGGGCCGCCGCTCCAACGATGATGCCGTACAGAAACAGCGTGCCGGTGGAGCCGGTCATCTGGTGGCCGAATACCGAGAATCCGCCGGTGAGTTCATGCCCGCTGGCGCTGTTGGTGAGAACACCGGTCAGGCCGACGACCACCGCGGCGATCAAGATGACGAGTCCGAGGATGACGATCATGACGCGCTCCAAGGATTTACCTGCTCCTACAGTAGAACCGCACCGTCCACAAAGCCACGGTGACAGGGACGGCAGGCTCCCCGGGACTGGTAACCCATTCGCTGGAGACCGTCGGCCGACCGAGATGCCGCTCGGCCGTGACCCGTGCCGAATTCCGGGCATTCAGGTGTGGGTTTGCGCTGAAGGCGGACAGGGGACCTGCTGGCAAGTGGATCACTCCGCGAGATCGGAGGACATCATGATCATCCTCGGAGTCATCCTGCTCGTCATCGCTTTCGTGGCCAAGATCGCCATCCTGTGGACCATCGGGATCATCCTGGTCGCCATTGGGATCATCCTGTGGATCCTCGGATCGCTGGGGCACGCGGTTCGTGGACGACGGCACTACTGGTAGACGACTGAACCTGGGGATCGCCCCGATCCGTTCCTCGCACGACCCGACGCGTGGGAGCGTTCCTCGTTCCCCTGCCAGGTCGCCCTGGCTGGGGAAGGCCGCTTGCGTGCGCCAGAGCCGCAGCACGGTGGCCGTTCCAGTGAAGGAGCCACTCTCGGCAGCCGGCGAGTTGCGGTTCGCCCCTGATACTCACCAACGTGTTCTCGCAGATGAACTTGACGCACACCGGCCCGACGGTCGCACCATCCGGCGAACGAAAACCGGGTGGCGCCGGTGGGCCATCTGATCTGGCTAGTAACCAACCACCGGCGGGACCCGTACCGAACAAAGTGAATGAGGGTCACATGTGCTGGCCGTAGTACTTGCCGAACTGCTCAAGGTAGCGGGGGTCGCCCGTGTGCCTGTCCTTGTCGAACTCGGGTGCGTCCTTGATCTCGTCCTTGGTGCGGTCGACGTAGACCTTCTCCTCAGCAGTGTCGATGCGCGTGATGGTCCCGGCCGGGAGAAGTACGTGCTTGCCAAAGATCCAAACCCCGGTGTCGACGACGAGGTAGGCGGCGCCGACGCCGTCGGAGTGCTTGTCGATCTTGCCGATGCTGCCATCGGTCGCCTCGACCTTGAAGCCGATCAGATCGGTTCCCGTCTGATGTCCCGACGCTGGGTGGTAGCCCCAAATGTTTTCACTCACAACAGAATTCCCTTCTTTTGCGTGACGCGAAGAGAAGAGTGCGCCGATTCGTCGGCGAATCCATTTCTGTAGCCGGGTGCGGGGAGGTTGGGAGTGTAACGACTTCCGTTGTCACGACTGGGACGGAAGTGCGGGAGGTGCTGCCCTGGCCCTACTTCTTGCCCGTGCGACAGAAACTGATGGCAGATGGCCTCCAGCCAGTCCCGGACCGGGTTGGAGGCCATCTGCCATCGAGTGGCTGTGCCGCACTCAGGGGGCTACTGGTTCCGCCCACCGCCAGTACCCTTGGACCGGCTCTCACCAGGCTGGCCCTGCTGCTTGATCTGCTCCTGCAGGCCCCGGACCTGCTCTTGGAGCTTCTGACGCTCCTGCGGGTCGGTCGCGCGCTCCGCGGCTTCGGTCAGCTTCTGGGCCTTCTCACGCATCTGCTGTGCTCGGTTGCCGGATTCGCCTGCGGCGCTCATGGTCACTCCTTGGGCTGTCGGGAAGATCGGGCTCCATCAGCCAATCAGCACCCGATCACCCCCGCATCCCGAACCGTCACCGTGCGCTATCACCGCAGGCCCGTCGCCCCTGGAGACGGGTCTTGGAACGGTCGCATGACGACCGCCTTCTGTTCCCATGCGCCCGGGATGGGCGAACCGACGAAGACGCCGGGCCCGCTGAGGGCAGCTCACGCGATGATCACGTCTGCGGGTTCATCATCCGTCGCCCCGGAAACGGTCGGTACGATCGCCGCCCCGGCGGCCGGGCGCACCTGGTCATCGACGACCCCTTGGGACAACACTGCACCACCGAGCGCGCGAAGAGAGCCCACCGGGAGAGCGCGAAGCGGGCGACTCTGCACCCCGGTAGCGAGAATCCGGTCATGATGCGCCTTGCCGAGGCGCCCACAGTGACCGGCCGGACGGGCCGTGAGGGCCGGGCCGGTGGTCAGGTGCCGAGTAGGCGGTCGAAGAAGAATATTGACGCAGGGCCAGGCGCAGATCCTCGGCGACGAGCCGTCTGCGGCGAGGACCGACTTCTGTGGGTCATCGACGAAACCCTGGTCGAGGGCGCGATGGTCCTCGGCTGTCGCCCATCGGCTGCCACCCCTGTTCCGTGCTGCGCCGTTTCCAGACTTCCGAAACCAGCCAGATCCGGCCGCTCGCGCCTCCCGTTCAGCAGGTCGGGCCCCGCGCCCGCCCTGCGGCTGCCCTACGGCTGCAGCATCGCCGGTGAAACAGATCTGATGTGAAAATTCGGACGGCAGGCTCCTCCCTCAGGAAGGGACGACCGGCCATGACCGACACCGGACAGCAGAACCGGCCCGAGACCTCCGGCACCGAGTTCACTGGGGACACCTCCAGGAAGAACGTCGGCGCGAAGCGCGGCGGCGAGCACGGCACCCGGGGAGGGACGACCATCGCCGATGATGTGGTCGAGAAGATCGCCGGGATGGCGGCCCGTGATGTGGTCGGTGTCCATGCTTTGGGCAGCGGAATGTCCCGGGCCTTCGGTGCCGCGCGGGAACGCGTGCCCGGCACCACCAAGTCCGTCTCGCGCGGGGTCAAGGTCGAAGTGTCGGCGAATCCCAGACGGCTGTCGATCTGGAGATCGTTGTCGACTATGGCGTCTCGATCACGGATGTGGCGGGTGCCGTGCGGGAGAGCGTGATCTCCGCCGTCGAGTGGACGGCGGGCCTGGAGGTTGTCGAGGTCAACATCGCGGTCAGCGATGTGAAGCTTCCCGATGAAGAGGAAGAAGAGGAAGAGCTGTCACGGCTGCGGTAGCCGATCGGCGGTACAAGGCTGCGGTAGCCGACCGGCGGTACAAGAAGGAGGGCACGATGAGCATGGCCGTGGTGGGCTTGGGTGCCGGGATGGCGCTCGGTTTCGCCGGGTACTTCGGCCGGTTCGGGGCTTTTCTCCTGGTGGCGGCATTGGGCGCTGTCGGATTCATCGCCGGGCGGTTCGTGGACGGTGACCTGGAGCTCGGCGGCTTCTTCCGATCCCGCGAGCGCGTCGACCGGCGACGGTGACGTGTGACGCAGGCAGAGGCCGCAGCCAAGGCGGTGCCGGTAGGCGGACGCGGTGCCACCCCATCTCGCCGATCGGGTCGTTGCGAAGATCGCCTCCCAGGCGGCTCGTGAGTCACTGGGCGGATTCAGTGTGTCCGCCCGTCTCATCCTTCCCTGCCATGCCATGCCAAGCCGCACGCGACGGTATCGGTGCGGCCCGCACCTGAACGCGAACCCCCCGTTGAGACCACAGCCCCCGGTGCCGCCCCCGTGAACGCGCGAGCCGTCACCGGCGCAGGCGCCGCAGCGCCCCGGGCAGCTCTCGCTGTATCTGCTCCGGGAGCGGCTCGTCCTGCGTCGTGGCGACCAGGGCCGCGGCCACGTTCCGGAGTTTGACGTTGCAGTGCTGCGACACGTCCACCAGCAGGTCCCAGGCCCTCTCACTGGAACACGGTGCCAGGGCCATCACCATGCCGCGTGCCTGGTCGATCACGGCGCGACTCTTCAGCGCCCGGCTCAACTGCTCATTTTGGGCCCGCAATTCGAGCACCTCGACAGCCAACGCCGCGTCCCCCGCCAAAGCCACAGCCGTCACCATCGGCTGTTCTTCGCGGGGCGTGGTCACCTGGTGCATGGTGCGTACCTCACAGCGCAGTCCTCGTTCTGAAACACTCGCTGTACCGGCTACGTGCTGATCATCTTCAGCAACGGGCTCCGCACCTCCTCGGGCATCGAGCACGGCTCCGTCGGCGGCTTCACCAACGCTTTCACCAACGCCTTCACCGTCTCCTCCCTCGCGGAGGCGGCGAGCGCGGCGGGGTCCCTGGGGCTCGTCCCGCGCGGCAAGCCGCAGCCGACTGGCGGCCGCATGTGCGCCGATACGTGCACTGGCACGACGTGCAGTCAGACGCGATTCGGCCATTGTGCGCCGGACGGGCGCGGTATTCGTACGCCTTGCTTCCGAGGTTCCCCCGCGTGGCCGGGCGGGCTCGCCCGTGTCGTGCGGCGCGGGAGGCGGGAGGGACGCGTGGCCTGGCGGAAACTGGTTCCGCGTCCGCCGCGGGCGGTGTCGTTGTGGTTCTCTGGCGGGACGCCGACTGCGGCACGCCGCCCAGGGGCCGACGTACCCGACGTGCTCGGCCCCCGCGTGTGTGCCCTGTGGTGAGAGGGGTTCCTGACCATGCCGGTTCTGCGCACACTGGCCCTCCCGTCGATGCCGTCGGCCGTCTCCGGAACGACCGCCGACGTCTTCGCCGCTCTCGCCCGTCTCGCCGACCGGGGCGGCGGCCGTGCACTGGCCACGGCGGGCCGACTTGCCGGCGCCCTCGTGAGCCCTCTCGCGACTCCCCTCGCGCCGGACGACTACCTCGGCCTGATCGACCCGCTGCTGTCCGCCCGCCATCCTGCAGGCCGGGTGGTCGCCGTGCGGCCGGAGTGCGCCGGGGCCGCCACGCTGGAGATCCGTCCCGGGCGCGGCTGGGCGGGGCACCGGGCCGGTCAGTACCTGCCGGTGGGGGTGGAGATCGACGGCGTACGGCACTGGCGTACGTACTCGATCACCTCACCCCCCGAGGCACCGGGCCGGACGTTGACGATCACGGTCAAGGAGGATCCCGACGGCCGGGTCTCCCCGCACCTGGTGTACCGGACGCATCCCAGTACGGTGCTCCGACTCGGCCCCGCGCAGGGCGAGTTCACGCTGCCGGAGGATCCGCTGCCGCCGCGGATCCTGATGGTGACGGCGGGCGGCGGCATCACCCCGGTGGCGGGGATGCTGCGCACCCTCGCGCGCCGCCGCTTCCCCGGGCCCGCCCCCGACGTCGTACTCCTGCACAGCGCACCCGGCCCGGACGAGTTCCTCTTCCGCGCCGAACTGGCCGACCTGGCGGCCCGGCTGCCCTGGCTGAGCGTCGAGGCGCGGTACACCCGTGCGGCTGGCCGGCTGGTCCCGGAGCACATGAGTGTGCTCTGCCCGGACTGGTACGACCGCGAGACCTGGGCCTGCGGTCCGGACGGGCTGCTGGACGCACTGCAGCGCCACTGGGCCGCGGCCGGGGTCGACGAACGGCTGCGTGTGGAGCGATTCCGGCCGACGCCCACACCGTCTGCGGACACCGACGTGCCGGGCGGCCGGGTCCGGTTCGAGCACAGCGGCATCGAGGCCGACGCGTCCGCGTCCGTGCCCCTGCTGGAGACCGGGGAGGCGGCGGGTGTGGCGATGCCGTACGGGTGCCGCCGGGGGATCTGCTTCGGCTGCCTCGTCCCGCTGGTCCACGGCCGCGTCCGCGATCTGCGAACCGGCGAATTGCACGGTGAACCGGGCGAGTTGATCCAGACCTGCGTCAATGGTGCGGCAGGCCCGCTCACCCTCGCTCTCTAGGCCCCTCCTCACCCTGGCCGCGTCGCTGCTGCCGCCCGCCTGGCCTGCGTTCCCCGTCGGGCACACGTCAGAACCTCTTCGCGCGGCCGTCCGAATTCAGCCGACGGGGCGCGGGCACCCGCCAAGGGGAGAGTCCCGAGATCGAAGTCGCCGGTTCGCCCCCTCCCAGCACCCTGCGCCGCACACGACCTGTCCCGGATTCTCCGCACACGGCTCAGCCTTACTTCGCGGCAAGTCCACCAACAGGAACAGCGAAGCGCAGAATGCGGCCCCAGGTGGAGCGGTACTGCCGCCACAACGGGCCGGTGACGTACGGGATGCCGTACCTCTCGCAGAGTTCGCGCACCTGCGCGGCGATCTCGGCGTAGCGGTTGCTGGGCAGATCCGGGAAGGCGTGGTGCTCGATCTGATGGCCGAGATTGCCACTGAGGACGTGGAAGAGGGGGCCGCCCTCGATATTGGCGGAGCCCTGGATCTGGCGCTGGTACCACTCGCCGCGGGTCTCGCCCTCGATGTGCTGCTCGGTGAAGGTCTGGACGTCGCCGGGGAAATGGCCGCAGAAGATGATGGTGTGGGTCCACAGGTTGCGTACCGTGTTGGCGGTGAGGTTCCCGAGCAGACAGGGCAGCGCGGACGGGCCCGCGAGCAACGGGAAGATCACATAGTCCTTGGCGAGCTGACGGGCGGCCTTGGCGAGAAACCCGCTCACGTCGTCCAGGAAGGAACGCCACGGCTTGCCGCCGGCGGCGACGACATCGGGTTCCAGGTCGTACAGCGCGATGCCCCACTCGAAGAGCGGCGCGAGCAGGAAGTTGTAGAGCGGCTGGGCGAGATGGCGCGGGCTCCAGCTCTGGTCGGCGCTCATCCGGAAGACGACGTATCCGAGGTCGCGGTCGCGGTCCACGACATTGGTCCAGGTGTGGTGCAGATGGTTGTGGGTGTGCTTCCAGGCCGCGGCGGGCGTGAGGAAATCCCACTCCCAGGTCGTGGAGTGGATGGCCGGGTCGCCCATCCAGTCCCACTGACCGTGCAGGATGTTGTGGCCCAGCTCCATGTTCTCCAGGATCTTGGCGAGGGAGAGCATGGCGGTGCCCGCCGCCCAGGCGGGCGGGAACAGTGAGATGGCGAGCGCGATCCGGCCTCCCGCTTCCAGACCGCGCTGGGTGGCGATCACGGCACGGATGTAACGGGCGTCGTCGGCGCCGCGGGTGGCGATGACCTCGGAGCGGATTCGGTCGAGTTCCTCGCCGAACTCCTCGGCGAGGGTAGCTTCGGTGAGCGCGAGAGCAGTAGCAGTAGCAGTAGCAGTCACAGGGGACTCCTTGCAGGGCTGGGCGTCTAGGGTCGGCGGTCCGGACGCCGCCGAGACGCAGGTCTGGGTCAGCTGGCCGACCAAGTCGTGTAGTTCGCCGGCATGCAGGTCCCGTACGCGCCTGTACGCCCGTGGGGTGAGGCAGCCCGATACAGATGCCGTGGCGGCAGCTGTACGGCGTCATCACACCCGCCGACTCGCCTGCGGGAGGCGGCGGCAGGCGGAGATGCTCTGTGTGGAGCCGGTTCGCAAGATTGCGCCTGGCGTTGGTCAACGGACTCCGGCCGACGCTCACCACGGTCAGTCGCCGACTGGCGGAAGGGCCACGTCACGGTTTGTTCGATGCCCTGCCATCGAACTGGGCCAGGCGCGTCGTCGCCGTCGAGACAGCGCCGACGTTTTCCAGCGGTCAAGTCCGCTCTCGCCAAACGGAGGATCACAAAGGCGCTGTCGAGACCTGCGTGCACCACGCGCCTCCCCGGGACAGAGCAACTGAGCTGTTGCCGGGGGCTCGGGCGTCACCAAGCAGCCTAATGCCGCCCCGGCCGAGCGAACAGTGCGCCTGCGGCCGACCTCCGGAGGGAGAGGGGTCGACCAGGTCGTCGTCGTGCCGCTCGACCGGCAATCGCACGATCGTGCACTGGTCCTCTCGCCTGACCTTGCGCACGTTGCTGCGGAGGAGGGTGCCTGCAACGTGCAGCGCATCAGCGTTACTCAACACCATCCGCCGAGTCGGCCATCCTGACAGGCCGACGATGTGAAGCAACCCTGTTGCGGGTCGGCGAGCTGCGCCAATGCGTGTACCGCTGCGTCCGGCCTGTCAGGGGAGTCCATGCCGGCAACCCATGTCGCCATCTGCTGTTCCAGCGTTGGCCACTCCCCGATGTGATGGTCGCGTCCCTGTTCGTAGAGCTGGGCGATCGGCTCGGCGCTCAACGTTTCTTCCGTGCTTGGCGGGGACCGGCAGAACGATGGGCCGGGATCCCTCCCTTCTCGGCCGTGGGTACGCAGAGAACGGGTGCTCTTCATGGAATGGCTGACCAGGCTGGCGCATGTCAGGCCGGGCCTTCGGGCTCTGTTCGCCGACGAGGCCGCCCGCCGAGGGCCGGACCGGCTCGTCACTGCTCAATCAGCGGTGGCGTCGGAACTGCTCACGGCACCACCGCTGGACGGCGCGGACGACGCCGAATCCCTGGGACTGGAGCTGGGACTGGAGCTGGGAGCAGAACTGGTGTCCGGCGCCGCGCTCGCGTCCGGCGAGGCAGAGCTGCCCGTCTGCGGCGCCGCGCCACTGGACGCACCCGGGGTGGGTGTCCGGCTGTCGGCGGGACCGGGGGTACCGGCCGTGCCACCGCCCACCGAGGTTCCCCTGCCCGGCTCATTCTTGACCACGGCCGCTACCGGCTTGCCCATGATCAGTTCCACCGCGGTCACCGTGACCATCGCCAGGGCGAACACCAGGCCCGTGGCCAGGGCGTACTTCTTCCAGCCGATGGACCTCCGAAGGGAGCCACCCCGATAGGTGGTGACCGACTCACCGGCGGAGGGCGCGGAGGCCGCCATCGTCCCGCCGTGCTCACCACCTGGGCCACCGGGCCCGACGGACGGCACCGCGTCAACAGCCGTGGCGTCCACCGGTGAACCGAACGCCGCCCGGGCGTCCGCGCGGTGTTCCGCCCGCTCCTCACCCGGCGTCCTCAGCACTCCTACGGGCGGCACCCGGCTACGGATCCCCTCGCCCGTCCGTCGGAAAGCATGCTGGAAGACCGCTGCGCCGGTGGTCGCGCTGGTACTGATCACGGCGGCGCCGATGATCGTCCCGGTCACCCCCAGCAGGGATGCCAGCACCGCGCCCACCACAGTCGCGAGTGCGCTCGCCACTACCTGCACAAGAGTCAGGTCGAACACTTTGCGCTTGGGCGCCCGCTCTTCTTCTCTGCGATTCTCCATCAATATCCCTTGATAGTTCTGGAGCCCGACAGCCATCGGCACCGTGACCATCGGCGTGATGGCGGACAGCCCGAACCAAGCCGAGCAACAACTCGCCGGCCACCGCGTGATGGCCGGACTTGTCCCGCTCACGGTGGGGCTGAGGCGAGCTTGATGGAGATCGGCGGGAGCGTTTCGCGGTCGTGTGGAAGCACCCTCCGCGGATGGAGCTGTTCGCGCCGGACGAGAGAGGGTCGATGCGCGTCGGCCCAGGCACAAGTTGTGCAGTAACCACGAGCGTGCGTCGGTCCCGCCTGCGGAGGATTGGACAAGGCCCCACAGGCGGGACGGGCAGTCTCCCCGGCGGGAAGTGCGTCGCCAAGAGAACGGACCGGACAGGTTGACCGCCTCGGTCCGCTGCCCGCGCGTGTTGACGGTGTGATGCGAGTGGTTCCCGCTGCTGTTGATGGACAGCCAGCCCTTGTTGATGTTCAGGCGCGCCCCGGGAAGATCCGGATGGACCTGTGGAAGCGCAGAGGCATGTGAGGCTCCTTCAGCGGTACGAACGGTACAGCGGGACGACTGCCCAGCTGACGGTGTTTCATCTGCGATCAGTGACCGCAGCCGGTGGTCTGTCAGCCGCACATGGCACTCGCCGATACCGACGTCCGGCAGGCGCCGGTCCCTTGTCAGAGGCGGCGCTCACGTCACCGGCATGACGACGAAGCCGATTCGCTGACCGCGTCGGTGGGCAGCGTGGCAGGCCGGTCGCCGGGACTCGACCTGCCGCTGGGCACAACACCTGGGCGCACCTATTGCAGAGCCGCCGCCCGTTCGGCGCTCACGCGCGGGGCACCGTCCCGCCGACCCGTGTTCGCCGCCGCGGAAGCCGGAGCGAGCGCGGTCTTCGCGTTTCCCCCTGCAGATCGGTGTGGTCAGCGCCGGAATCCTGGACATGCATGCCACATCGCCGGGCAGGCTGGACCCGGAGGAGCAGGCCGACGCACTGGGCTTCGCCGACATCGCCACCCTGGTCCTGCTCGGTACGGGCACCGGCGGGTCAGACGAACCGCGACGTGGTCACGACTGGGAACAGCACTCGCGAGCTGACGGCAACCGCGGCAGGGATCGGGGAACTCCCGCTTCCGATCGCGGGTTTCGTCCGGTGTGAGCCGGTCGGCGAGGCGGAACGGTCAGGCGATCCCGGTGCCGCGCAGCAGCAGCAACGCCACGTCCACCACCGCCACGGCAACGGCTGCCGCGAACGCCGCCCGCTGCCGGCGGCGTCCCAGCACGGTCCCCGCCACCGCGACCAGGCCGGCCACCGCGAGCGCCGCCACTCCCCATCTGCCGGGGCCTCCGGCGGGCCCCAGCGCCAGAACCGCGGACGCGGTCACCAGCGGCACCGGCAGCAGCAGCCGCGCGCCGTCCGGGCCCAGCCGGTGTGGAAATCCCCGTACGCCCGTCGCCAGATCCCCGCGGATATCCGGCAGTACATCGCCCAGATGGGCACCGACCCCCAGTAGTGCCCCGGCGGTGACAACCCACCAGGTCGGCCACGGCTGCCCCGGGAGCCCCAGCGCCACGAACGCCGGGAGCGCGGCGAAACCCACCGCGTACGGCGCCCAGGACCATGCTGTCGCCTTGATCCGCAGGTCGTACGCCCACGCCGCCGCCACTCCGGCCAGGTGGACGGCGCCCGCCCACAGGCCACAGGCGAACGACAACGGCACGCACAGCGCCAGCGCGGCATACGCGGCCACCCACACCTCCGTCACACCGACCGCGCCGTCGACGACGGGTTTGCCACGGCGGCCGACGGCGATGTCCCGGCGCGCGTCGAACGCGTCGTTGCACCAGCCGACGGACAACTGTCCGGTCAGAACTGCGGCTGCGGTCAGGACACAACGCGCGGCGCCCTGGCCGGCGGTCGCGGCCAGCGCGGCCATCAAGGCGGTGACCGTCACGACAGGCCCGGGGTGGCACGACCCGGCCAGGCCACCCAGCCGGCCGGCCCGACTCGCGGCCGCGCCGTCGGCCGTCGACTGCTCGGGAGTGCCCACCCGGCCGATCGTAGGCGCCCCGGCCCCACCCGGCTGGAGTACGCGCCCCGGGACGAACGGCCGGACGGGCGATCCATGGTGTCGAAGCCCGGCTCCGGGGAACACGTGCAGAGCAACTCACCCCAGTCGATAGCCGGACGGGAACCATATGACGCGGATCGCCGCCGTTCACGGTGCCCTCGCACCGCACCGTCGCACCCAGTCCGAGATCACCGACATGGTGGCCCGCACCTGCCTGCCCGAGGGCACCGACCGCCGGGTCCTGGACCGGCTGCACCGCAGCGCGAAGGTCCGCTCGCGCCACATGACGCTGCCGCTGGAACGGTACGAGGAACTGGACGGATTCGGCGACGCCAACGACGTCTTCATCGCCGCCGCCACCGACCTGGGCGCCAAGGCAGTGAGAGCCGCACTGCACATGGCCGGTCTGTCCGCCGCCGACGTGGACCTGCTGATCTTCACCTCCGTCACCGGCATCGCCGCCCCCTCGATCGACGCACGGCTGGCAGGCCGCCTCGGACTGCGGCCGGACGTCAAAAGACTGCCCCTGTTCGGCCTGGGCTGCGCCGGCGGCGCTGCCGGACTGGCCCGTATGCACGACTACCTGCTGGGCCGCCCCGACCACGTGGCGGTGCTGCTGTCCGTCGAACTGTGCTCGCTCACCTTCCAGCGCAACGACGCCTCCATGGCCAACCTGGTCGCCACCGGGCTGTTCGGCGACGGCGCCGCCGCAGTCGTCGCCCACGGCGCGGACCGCCCGGCCGGGACCATCGGCCCGACGATCGTGGACACCCGCAGCCACCTGTATCCGGACACCGGGCGCGTCATGGGCTGGGACATCAAGAACTCCGGCTTCCAGGTCGTCCTTGACCCGCGGGTCCCCGATGTCGTACGCCGCTACCTCGCCGATGACGTCGAGGGGTTCCTCGGCGACCACGGCCTGAAGCCGAAGGACGTGACTGCCTGGGTGTGCCACCCGGGCGGCCCCAAGGTCCTTCAGGCCGTCACCGAAGCCCTCGACCTGCCCGACGACGCGCTCGATGTGACCTGGCGTCACCTGGCCGACGTGGGCAACCTGTCCTCGTCATCGGTGCTCCACGTACTGCGCGACACCCTGGCCGAACGCCGGCCGCCGCCGGGCACGCCGGGTGTGCTGCTGGCGATGGGGCCAGGCTTCTCTTGCGAACTCGTCCTGCTGCGCTGGTAGTGCGGACCGTCGAAGGACATGAGACAAATGATCTGGTACGGACTGCTGGTGGCCGCCGTCGCCGCCGAGCGCGTCGCCGAACTCGTCGTCGCCCGCCGCAACGAGCGGTGGAGCACCGCCCGCGGCGCGATCGTGACCGGGCAGGGCCACTACCCGGCGATGGTCGCCCTTCACACCGGCCTGCTGGTCGGCTGCCTGGCCGAGGTGTGGCTGGCCGACCGGCCCTTCGTACCCGTCCTGGCCTGGCCCTTGCTGGCCGTGCTGGCGGGAGCCCAGGCGTTGCGGTGGTGGTGCATCGGGACCCTGGGACCCCGTTGGAACACCCGGGTGATCGTCGTACCTGCCCTGCCGCTGGTGACGAGCGGCCCCTACCGTCTGCTGCGGCATCCGAATTATCTGGCCGTCGTCGCCGAGGGCGTGGCCCTGCCACTGGTGCACACCGCCTGGGTCACCGCTGCCGTGTTCACGGTACTCAATGCCGCCCTGCTCACCGTGCGCATCCGCTGCGAGAACCGTGCGCTGGCCGCCGCGACCGCCCCGACCACGCCCGCGCCGGCGTGATCGACGTACTGGTGGCCGGCGGCGGGCCGGCCGGTCTGGCCGCCGCCATCCACGCCGCGCTCGTCGGCCTGGAGGCCGTCGTCGTCGAACCCCGGACCGCGCCCGTCGACAAGGCCTGCGGAGAAGGCGTCATGCCGGGCGGTGTCGCCGCTCTGCGGGCACTGGGCGTCGAGGTCACCGGCCGCGAACTGCGCGGCATCCGTTACGTGGACGGCGCCTCCCGCGCCGAAGCGTCTTTCCGCGGCCGGAGTGGGCTGGGGATCCGCCGTACAACGCTGCACTCCGCACTGCACCAGCGCGCTCTCAGCCTCGGCGTGCGAATGCTGCCGGGCAAGGTCGGCGAGGTGCACCAGAGCGCAGACACGGTCACCGCCGCCGGAATCACGGCTCGTTGGCTGATCGCCGCCGACGGCCTGCACTCCCCGGTGCGCCGCAGCCTGGGGCTGGAACTGCCAGGTCGCCCCCACGGCCGCTACGGACTGCGCCGGCACTACCGCGCCGAGCCGTGGACGGACTTCGTGGAGGTCCACTGGGCCCGGCACGGCGAGGCCTATGTGACACCGGTCGGCGACGACCTGGTGGGCGTCGCGGTCCTCAGCCGCAGCCGTCGCGGGTACGACGATCACCTGGCCGGCTTCCCTGCCCTCACCGCGTCGCTGCGCGGCCCGGCCGCGACGGAGGTACGCGGCGCCGGACCACTGCTCCAGCGGGTACGACGCAGAGTCGCCGACCGTGTCCTGCTCGTCGGCGACGCCGCGGGCTACCTGGATGCCCTCACCGGCGAGGGCATCGCCCTCGCACTGGCGACGGCCGGGGCCGCCGTCCGCTGCCTGGCCGCCGGGCGACCGGACGCGTACGAGCGCGCCTGGGTACGGCTGACCCTGCGCCACCGGCTGCTGACCGGGGCCCTGCTGGCCGCGAGCAGCCGTCCCAGCACCGCCCGCCTCATCGTTCCCGCAGCGTCCCGGATGCCCCCGGTGTTCTCAGCCGCGGTCCACGCACTGCAGTAGTGGCCTGACCCTATTCATCCTGAAACTGAACAAAGCCAACCGTACGTGCCCTCCGCGCCAGCGGAGGTCGGTCGGGTGGCGAGGCGGTCGCCGAGTTCCCTGAGCTGCTTCTCTCTGCGCTAGCGGAGGTGGGTCACCACACCAGAGGGTCGAGTAACCCCTCGGGGCCGTTTCCTCTTGGGGCCGTTCCCTTGACGCCAACCGGCTATCGCCGGACGCACTCTCAACGGTCGCCAACAGCCACGAACCCAAGCGATCGCCACAGAAATCTCCTCGACCCGCAGCAGACGGTTACCGAGCCGGTCGCGCCAGCTCGGAGCGGGCATCGAACTCGCGCGCAGCGGATTCCCTTTCCAACGCACGGAGGCTCCGCCCCACTTCGCCGGGCGAAAGCATCTACGGCTGTTGGGGGTAAGGGGCCACGGCGTCGAATTGTCTACGCTGGGTCATGAACCTGCCGATCGGGCGGTAGCCGACGTCCATCGGCCGACGGTCCGGGCAGGGCGTCGACGAGGCTGAGGAGCCCTCGCAGTGCCGGCGTGGCGCTTGCCGCCTGGTGGGCCAGGGCGAGGTCCACGGTGGGCATGGGTGCGGTCACGCGCTTGAGCCGCACCCCTGGTATACGCAGCGCACGAGCACGCCCCTCGGGCACCGGGGCAATGCCGGCGCCCGCGGCGACGCTGAGGAGGAGTTGCTCGTCGTCGGGTTCTTCCCGCACGATGCGCGGCCCGCCGTCGGGCCACAGCTGCCGGGAGATCAGGTCGTGCATTCCGGGGGCGTTCTCGCGCGGCCAGAGAATCACGGGTTCGGCGGCGATGCGCTCGCGGGTGACCCTGCGTTCGCGGGCGAGAGGATGATCAGCGGGGACAGCCACGAGGAGTTCCTCGCGGGCGATGTGCCGGCACTCCAGGCCCGCATCGTCCAGCGGGGGCCGCACGAAGGCGGCATCCAGCCTCCCGGCCAGCAGCTCGGTGATGTTGTGCGCCGTCCACCCCGTCCGTACGACGAGTTCCACGTCTGGATGGAGGGTACGGAACGCGGTGAGGAGCGCGTCGACGTGGCCGCCGCGGGCGGAGCGAGTGAGGGCCAGGCGCAGTTGCCCCTGCCGTCCGCCGACGGCCGCACGGATCCGTTCCTGCGCCGCGGCCACGCGGACCAGCAGTTCGCCGGCTTCGCGGGCCACGACCTCGCCGACGACGGTCAACCGGCAGCCCCGGCTGTTGCGTTCGAGCAGCGGAGCGCCGATTTCCCGTTCCAGCGCCCTGATCTGCTGGCTCAGGGCAGGCTGGGCTATGTGCAACCGGTGCGCGGCCCGCGTGAAGTCCAACTCCTCTGCCAGCACGAGGAAATACCGCAGCCGCCGCAAGTCCATCCTCAACTATAAGCACTTCTTATGGCATTGAACATGACTGGTCTTGGACAGGTCGTCAACTCCCCGCCGACAGTGGGAAGCACACGGTTCGGCGATCAAGGGGGAAGCATGGGCGACAGGTTCGACGCAGTCGTCGTCGGCGCCGGGGTCATCGGGCTCACCACCGCACTGCGCCTGCAGCAGGCCGGTGCTCGCGTCGCTGTGGTCACGGCCGAGCCGTCGGCCGAGACGACGTCCTCCGTCGCGGCGGCCGTCTGGTACCCGACCCGCACACGGTTCGAGGCGCGCGTACTGAACTGGGCCACCCACACCTACGACGAGTTCGCCCGCCAGGCGGCGAACGGGGTACCCGGCGTGGTCATGCGTCCCACCCGGATGCTGCTACGCGGCGATGCGCACGACGCCCCCTGGTGGGCCGCGGCCCTCCCCGACCTCCGCACCCTGCGAAGGGACGAAGTACGGGCCCCCTTCACCGCGGGCTGGGAGTTCACCGTTCCGTCCGTGGAGATGTCCCGCTACCTGCCTTGGCTCCAGCAGAGCTTGTCCGCGGCAGGCGGCACGCTGATCCGTCGCCGTATCGACGCCCTGGAACAGGCGGGCGTATGGGCTCCCGCAGTGGTGAACGCCTCCGGCCTGGGCGCCCGCTCCCTGTGCGGCGACACCGAAGTGCGGCCGGTGCGGGGGCAGTTGGTCCTCGTCGCCAACCCTGGGCTGCACACGTCCGTGCGCGACGCGGACAACGCCGACGGCTACACCTACGTCCACCCCCGCAGCACGGACATCGTCCTCGGCGGCACCTTCGAGATCGGCGAGTGGGACACCACGCCGTCCCCGGCCACCGCCGCCGCGATCCTGCGCCGCTGCACCGAACTGCTGCCGGAACTGGCAGGCGTCCCGGTCCTCGGCCACCGGGTCGGCCTGCGGCCCTATCGAGACGGCGGCGTCCGCCTGGAGGCCGACCCGCTCACTCACGGCCGGGTGCAGCGGCTGGTGCACAACTACGGCCACGGAGGCGCCGGAGTCACCCTCGCCTGGGGCTGCGCGGACGCCGCAACCGCCCTTGTCGCCGGGGCCGTTCGGCCGGGATGAGCCCTTGCCGCTCGCAACTCCCCTTCGTACGACCCCACACGTACCCCTGTACCGCTCCCGTTCGTACTGCTCACGTTCTCGAGGATTGGGTGTGCGCTGATGGATTCCGTCGAACCCGCGGAGATCAACACTTCCACCACGGCGGCTGGTGGGACGCAACCGCAACCCGGCGGCCCGCCGGTGAAGCCCTCCGCCAAGGTGCGGCGCCGCACGCTGCTGCTCGCCGCCCTCGGAGCGACCGCCGTCGCCCTCCCACTCGCAGTGATCGAGTCGAGAGCCCATGACCCCGCCAACCCCCGCAAGGCGACGCTCACCGTCCCCGACGGCCACGCCGACAGCGTGGCGTTCAGCCCGGACGGAAAGACGCTGGCGGCCGGGCTGTCCGGGGTCCGGGGCGCCGGCAGCACGCTGCGGTTGTGGGACGTGGCCGAGGGCACCGCCGCCACCCCCTGGGCCGACCACGTCGAAGACCTGACAAAGGTGGCCTTCAGCCCGGACGGCAAGACGCTGGCCATGACCGGCGCCCTCGCCGTGTACCTGTGGAACGTGGCGGATCGCACCAGCATCGCCCTCCCCCAGCCCCAGCCCGCCCTGGACCTGGCGTTCGCCCCGGACGGCAGGACCCTGGCCACCGGCGGCCGCGACGGTGTGGCCCGGCTGTGGGACCTGCCCACCCGCGCCCTCACCAATGCTCTGACGGCCCCTGGCACGGCCGCTGTCAACGCGGTGGCGTTCAGCCCGGACGGAGACACCCTGGCCACCGGCAGCACGGACCTCACCGAAAGCCCGGTACGGCTGTGGGACTTGCTCACTCGGACCGTCGACGCCACCCTCGAAGCCCCGCGCCGGCACGGCTTCACATCGGTCGCGTTCGGGCGGGTCGGCTACATCATGGCCACGGGCAGCGCGGACAACATCGTGCGGGTGTGGGACTACGTGACAGGCACCGTCACCGCCACGCTCACCGGCCACACCGGCGCGGTGACGACGGTGGCGTTCAGCCCGGACGGAGACACCCTGGCCACCGGCAGCGCGGACAGGACCGTGCGGCTGTGGGACTCGAGCACACTCGACCTCGTCCCCATCGACACCCTCACCGGCCACACCGACAAGGTGACAACGGTGGCGTTCAGCCCGGACGGCAGGACTCTGGCCTCCGGCAGCCTCGACCGCACGGTGCGGCTGTGGCCGAACCGATGACCCCGACTTCGGTCGCTCACAGCCGGTTCAGCGCGGCGCGGGTGCCGTCCGGGCAGGCTCTGCAATCGCTCGCGGCCTGACGCCGCGCCTCTGAAGTTGACTTCAACTCCCTTAGAAAATAACCCAGTTGACCATTGGCGACCCAGTCATGGCTGTGAGAGATGCGAAGCCTGCGCCCGGAACCATGTTGCGTGGCAGAGGCGGAAGCGCGCACCTGCAGAGCGAGGCCGTTGTACTGGAGCGGGCAGGGATCCGGCTGGTCATTCCCCTCGACGCGATCGAGACCGTCCATGTCGCCAGGAGCAACCGCCCGACTGCCGAAATCCGGCTGAACTCGGCGGCCACCGGAGCCGACGCGACAACGGTCTGCGCGATCGGCTCCCGCAGCACCGAGGCGGTGGAGGCTTTCGCACACGCCGTCAACGCGGCCGTGCCGCAACGGGACGAGGCCGAAAGACGCATCAACGGTGCGGCCCTGGTGAAGGCGATGGAGCGCCCATTCATGCCCAGGACACCGTGCAGACCGTTCCTGTCCACGGACGAGTGGTGGGTCTGTGGCGCGCTCACCTGCCTGTTCGCCGTCGGCCTGCTGCTCCCCGCGCTGGCGGGCGACGGGTCCCTCGCCAAGCTGTGGGCCGGCAACCTTCGCGGGGCTTGTGTTCGGCTGCGCCGTCGCCCGCGGCACGTGGCGCGCCACAGTGACCTGGTGGCTGCTGCACCGCTACGGTGTGACCACCGTCGCCACATGCGTGGGTTACGAGCCCGGGGAGGACGACAACTCTCAAGGGGTCCTGGTGTACTCGTTCACCGCCACTGCCGGCACCGCTCTCATAATCCGCCGCACCGGCTCACGGGCGGGGCCCAAGGAGATAGGGGTCTCGTACGACCCTGCCAGACCTGACTTCGCCGTGGGGCCGAGACAACCGTGGGTCAGGACCCTGATCCTTCTGATCCGCCTCCTCGTCGGCGTGCCGACCACGTTCGTCATGGCGGCCTACCTGCTGTGGTACTTCACCACCGCGATGCACCCGTAGAACAGGCACAAGCCCCTCCGCAACCGACCGCCGAACGATCGGCCCGTGGAATGGGCGGCCGGCAAACGGGCCGGACTCCCGCTGCCGGCGAAGCCGCGGCCGGTTCGGGGCAAGCGGCGAGCGTGGTATCACCCGATCGTTTCCATCGGAACTGGTGAGGACGCGGCCGGGGTCAGATGTCGGCGAGCCTCACGACGGCCTGGTCACCACCCATCCATGTGGAGCAACCCACGACGCCAGAGAGCCGGTTCACAGCGCCCGCCCCGACCGGCATCGCCCCCGAAGATCTCCGGGCGAGCCCGGCGCGCTTCGGGCCGCTCTCTGCGCGCTTTCAACCGCCGCCGGGACAACCAGCGATCGGTGACCATGACACTGCCGAGCGTCCGCCACCCCGCACCCACCAAGTGGTCCCGCAGGAGCAGGGCGTGATCGGCCCTCTCACAGTCCTCTACGCGTACCTGCGTCCTGCCAGCGTCCCGAATTCACGGTCATGACCGTCAGGCCAGCCACCTGCGGCGGCTCGCGCCAGCAGCGGGTCCACGCATTCACACAGGTCACCGCGGCGCCAACCGCCACCGACCACTCCGGAACCGAACTGGCGAGCAGCGGATGCGGTCCATTGAGCGGGAGTTGACACTCCAACACCTCGAGAAGAGCGTTTCCACAGGTCAGAGCACGTTTAGGGTGGGGCGGGTGGGACTCGAACCTGCGGCCGACGGATTATGAGTCCTTTGCGGGTCTTGGCGACCCTTGCCGATCAATGCTCATCCATGACGTTTTTGCTGGTCAGAAGAGGTATGCCGTGTCGGCATCCCTACGTCTTTGTCGGTGGAGGTGAGCGATCGGCGTACGACGTTGCCGACGACGCTGCCCGTCGCGCGCAGGAGATCATTGTGGCTTGCGTCGTACCAGGCCCAGCCGGCCTGGCGGGAGCCCGGGGCGACGGAACCGTCGGGGCCGGGCAGCGGATAGCCGAGGAGATAGTCCTCTCCGCCGCTGAGGATGTCCACGTCCCGTGGCAGGCGGCGCGAGGACGCGAGCGAGGACTCATCGGTGAGGCCGAGCCAGATCAGGTAGCCGGCGAACGTCGCGTCGGGTTTGTCGGGTGCGACGCCGCCACGCACGACGCTTCCGTGGCCGTCCGCTCCAATCACGACATCCCCCCGGAAAGTCTGCTGGTTCGAGGTGATCACCCACGCCGAATCCGCGTCCTGGCCGACGCTTCGTACGATCGCGTGGGGGCGAAGCTCGATATGGGGGTCGGCGTCGACGGCCGCGCGGAGCCGGGCGTGGACAGCCGTCCAGCTCTGCACGCCGGAGGCCACCGAACTCAGTGGCGCCGAGCCGTTCTTCGAGTGGCTGGATCCGGTGATTCTGCTGAGCAGGCCCTCGCTCACCCCGCCGAGGGCGGCCCCTCTCCGGGCCCGGGGGACCGCCCCGATCGCTCCAGCATCGTCACGTCGACTCCGGCGTGCGACAGGGCCAGTCCGGTCATCAGACCCGCGAGGGAGGCACCGACGACGACGGCAGTGCCTCCCTCGCATTCGTCTGGATTCCCGGAGCGGGTCTTGTCGCGCGTTGCTGTGGTCATGCTGTTCTCTCCTTGATCAGCGGGCTCTTGCCGGTCATGGCTCATCCCCTTGGCGGCCGGGCCCACGGAAGTGGGGTACCGACCATGGAACCGAGGCCGGACAGGATGTGGGAGTCTCGGTGGTGAGGGGTACCGGCAGGGACCCCGAGTCGGCATCCCTGCAAGCCAAGGGCTCTGATCACGGGGAACTGCCGGATGCTCAGTGCGAGAGCAGCGCGGCGAGGTCGATCTTCCCGGTCTGCAGTTGCGCGTCGTGGGGCTCGTTCAGTCCGCCGTCGGTGATGTACAGCCGGTCGCCGCGCACTGCGGTGGCGGTGGGCGAGGCGAGGCCGTCGGAGGCGGTCAGCACGGTCCTGGTGGTGCCGTTCGGGTAGACGACCGCGATCTGGTTCTGCGTGTTCAGCGCGGCGAACACGACGTTGGAGTGGGCGCTGAGGAAGTTGAAGTCGTCGACGCCGGTGAGGCTGCTGGTGACGGTGTGGATGCGGCCCGGAGCTCCGGTGGCGGTGACGGGGATCCGCAGCAGGGTGCCCTTGCTGAGGTTGGAGACCCATACGGCGCCGTTGTGGAAGCGGAGCCCGTTCGCACCGTACGGCACGGGTGCGGACGCCTTGATCACGAGGGAGGGGTCGACCAGCCAGGCGGTCGCGGGACCGCCGGAGACCGGTACTGCCCAGACGGTGCCCTTCTGGCTGTCGGCGACATACAAGGTGCGCCCGGCCGGATCGATGGCCAGACCGTTGGGGACCCCTCCGACGGGCAGCGCCGAGATGCGGTGGGGGGTGCCGCCGGGCGGCAGCTTCCACACTCCGCTGCGGGAGGCGTCGGAGGACCACACGTTGTAGTAGATGGTGCCGTCGTGGCCGCGGGTGTTACCGGTGATTCCGTCGCCCTTCTGCCCGGTGACCAGCACCGTGCGCTGCCCGGACGGCGAGACCCGCACCAGCGCCGGACGTTCGCCCGCGGGCGCGCCGACCATCGAGACGGTCAGTGAATTGTCCGGGGCGACGGTGACGTTCTCAGGGACGTCGCCGGTGGCGAAGTCGAATGCGGCCACGGTCCTGACGTGGCTGACGGCGGGCTGCGCATCCGCACACTCGGTCGCGGCGGACGCGTACGGGGCCGAGACGATGACGGCCGCTACTGCTGAGATCGCCGCGAATCCGGACCGCTTCTTGATGGGCAGGGCTTTCGTGATCATTGGGTACTTTCGTGCTTTCGTTCTTGGGCTTGGTGGAAAGGTGCTTCACGGTCCCTAGTCGGGGATCGGGAAGCCGGCGTTCTGCAGGTCGAGCGAGTCGGGGTCGGGCCCGCCGCGTACGCCGGTGTCGAGGGCATCGATCGCGGTCACCTCGTCGGGTGTCAGGGCGAAGTCGAAGACGTCGAGGTTCTCGGCGATGCGGTGCGCCTTGACGGACTTGGGGATCGCGCAGAAGCCGTGGTCGAGGTGCCAGCGCAGCACGATCTGCGCGGGTGTCTTCGTGTATTTGTCGGCCAGGGCGGTGATGACGGGGTCCTCGAGCGGGTTCGTCTCGGCACCTCGGTAGACGTAGGAGCCGCCGATGGGCGACCACGACTGGGTCAGGATGCCGTGGCTTTCGTTCGCCGCGCGCCACTCGCCCTGCGTGTAGTAGGGGTGCACCTGGATCTGGTTGACGGCCGGGACGATGTCGGTGCGGGAGATGAGCTCGTCGAGCTGCTTGGGTGTCTGGTTCGACACGCCGATCGCGCGGACGCGGCCGTCGGCGAGGAGCTTCTCCGCCGCCTTGTACGCCGCGATCGTCTTCTCGAAGTCGGACGGCAGCGGCTGGTGCAGCAGCCACAGGTCTAGCTGCTCGATGCCCAGCTTGCGCAGACTCAGGTCGAAGGCCCGCAGCGCGGAGTCGTAGCCGTAGTCGCTGATCCACACCTTGGTCGTCACGAAGATCTCGGAGCGGTCTACGTCGGAGCGGGCGATCGCCTCGCCGACCTCCTTCTCGTTGAAGTAGGCCGCGGCGGTGTCGATCAGCCGGTAGCCGTCGTGCAGCGCGGTCAGGACCGCGTCGGTGGTCTCCTCGGGGGCGCTCTGGTAGACGCCGAGTCCCAGGGCGGGCATCTGTACGCCGTTGTTCAGGGTGATGAGTGGGTTCGTTGCGGTCATGGTTCGCTCCAATCGGGGTGGGCGCACGCAGCAGTGGCCGCGTGTGGAGGGGGTCGCGGGTCAGTCGGCAGAGACCGCTGTCGGCAGTTCGACCTTGGTGAGGTCGGCGCAGTACTCCAGCAGCTGGTCCTGCACCTCGGGTGACTGCGTCGCCGGGTGCGGAGGGCGGGGCTGCTGGTGGTGGAAGTAGCGGCCGGTGACCAGTGCCGCGGCGTCGTCGCTGACAGCCAGCCATGCCTGGGTCACCGGAGCCAGCCGCAGGTCGTCAGTGGCTCCGCTGCCGCCCATCTTCGTGGGGACCCAGCCCGGGTCGACGGCGTTGGAGAGCACCGCGGGCCACTTCCTCGCGATGGCGAACGTGAGCGCGGTGAGGTGGAACTTCGACTCCGAGTACGCCTGGGAGCCCTGCCACGGCCGCGTGGCCCACTGGGGGTCCCGCAGGGTGGTGTCGCCGCTGTGGTGCATGCCGGAGCTGAGGTAGACGAGCCGTCGGGGCGGGGTGATGAGCGCCGTGAGGAGGTAGGGCGCCAGCACGTTGACCGCGAAGACGTCCGAGAGGCCGTCCTCGGTCTCCACACGTCCTCGCCCGTAGTAGCCGACGCCGGCGTTGTGGATGACCGCGTCGAACGTGCCCAAGTCGTTTACCTGGGCGGCCACTTCGCGGGTCTGGGCGATGCTGGAGAGGTCCCCGACGGCGACGCCCGCGTTGTCCGGGAGCGCGGCGCGTGTGTCGTGGGCCCGGGTGTCGTTGCGTGCGTGGAGCGCCACTGTGTGGCCCTGCTGGGAGAGCAGTTGGGCGGCCATCAGGCCGAGGCCGTCGGTGGAACCGGTGATGAAGATGCGAGCCATGAGTCTTTCCTGACGGGTTCGGACCCCGACCAGTCGCTAGTCCGGGTCGCTGACCCGATTGCTGGTGGTGACCTTGAGGGGTACGTCGAGCAACGGGAGCAACTGCTCGACGACCTTCGTCACGTTCGGGTGCTCGGCGTGTTCCGCGACGGCTTCGGCCGAGGTCCAGCCGTCGACGATGTAGAAGGTGTCGGGCTCGTCCGACTGCTGGTAGAGGTCGTAGTAGAGGCATCCGGCCTCGGCCCGCGCGGGGCTCACGAGCTCCAGCAGGAGCTCCTCGACCCTGGCGCGGTGGGCCGCCTTGCCGCGTACCTCGCAGATGATGTGGCGCTCTGCCGACTTGACCGTGGTCATGTGGATTCCTTCGTCAGTTCTGGCCGGCGTAGACGCGCGTCATGCCGCCGTCCACCACGAGGTCGACGCCCGTGATGTAGCGGCTGGTGTCCGAGGCCAGGAAGACGAGGGCGTCGCCGATGTCCTCGGCCGTCCCCACGCGGCCCGCCGGAATCTCCTTCGCGACGCGCTCGACGTAGGCGGCGATGTCCTCGTCGCTCAGCTTCTGTTCGTGGCTGTAGCCCTCGGTGGGCACCACCCCGGGGCTGATCGAGTTGACCCGGATCCCCCGGTCCTTGAGGTCCGTCGTCCAGCTGCGGGCGAGGGAGCGTACGGCCGCCTTCGCCGACGCGTAGACGGCGAACCCGGGCAGCCCCATGTCGGCGGTGATCGACGCGTTGAGGACGACGGACGCGCCGTCGCGCAGGACGTCCAGCACGCTCTGCACCGTGAGGATGACGCCCTTGATGTTGATGCCGAGCTCGCTGTCGATCTGCTCCTCGGTCAACTCGTCGAGGGGCGTGGCGTGTCCGCCACCCGCGTTGGCGAAGAGTATGTCGAGGTGGCCGTGCGCCGCCTTGATCGTTTCGGCTACGCGCAGCATGTCGCTCTTGCTCGTGACGTCGGCCCGGATCCCGGTGGCGGACGTGCCGAGCTTCTCCGCGGCGGCGTCGAGCACGTCCTTGCGCCGGCCCGTGATGTAGACAGTGGCTCCCTCTTCGATCAGGCGCTTGGCGGCGCCGAAGCCGAGTCCGGTCGTGCCGCCGGTGACCAGGGCGATACGCCCCTTGAGTGCCTGCGATTCCATGTGAAGTTCTCCTGATGGGCAGGGCCTTCCTGACGAAGCGCCTCGAACGACGCTTCGTCAGGAAAGGGCCGATGGAGGCCGGTGACTTACCGGTTGATGGTCTTCTGCTGCGCTGCGGTGTACCGCTCGCCCTTGATCTGCACCTGGGCAACGGCCTCTTCGATGCGCTTGAGGTCCTCGGACGTCAGTTCCACGCTGTCGGCGCCGATGTTCTCTTCGAGACGGTGCAGCTTCGTCGTGCCCGGGATCGGCACGATCCACGGCTTCTGCGCCAGCAGCCACGCGATGGCGGTCTGAGCCCGGGTCGCCTGCTTGGCGTCCGCGATCTCACCCAGCAGCGCGATCAGCGCGAGGTTGGCCTCACGCGCCTCTTCCTCGAAGCGCGGCAGCACGTTGCGGACGTCGTTGGCCTCGAACTTCGTGTCCTGGCTGATCGCGCCGGTCAGGAAGCCCTTGCCGAGCGGGCTGAACGGCACGAAGCCGATGCCCAGTTCCTCCAGGGTCGGCAGGATGATCTCCTCGGGCTCACGCCACCACAGGGAGTACTCGCTCTGCAGGGCCGTGACCGGCTGCACCGCGTGGGCCCTGCGGATGATCTCCTGGCCCGCCTCGGACAGGCCGAAGTGCTTGACCTTGCCTTCCTGGATGAGTTCCCGGACCGTGCCCGCGACCTCTTCGATCGGCACGTCGGGGTCCACCCGGTGCTGGTAGAACAGGTCGATCCGGTCGGTCTGCAGGCGCTTGAGGGACTGCTCGGCGACGATCCGGATCCGTTCCGGCCGGCTGTCCAGTCCCGCCGCGGGATTGCCGTCCTTGAACCCGAACTTCGTGGCGATGGCGACTTGGTCGCGCACCGGCGCGAGGGCCTCGCCCACCAGCCTTTCGTTCGCTTCCCCGTACCCCTCCGCGGTGTCGAAGAGCGTCACGCCGCGCTCGGCGGCGGCCCGGATCAGCTTGATGGCCTCACCGGTGTCCGCGGCCGGGCCGTAGCCGAAGGTCATTCCCATGCAGCCGAGCCCGATCGACGACACTTCGAGCCCGCTGTTTCCCAGTTCACGCTTCTTCATGGTGGTTCTCCTTTCGAGTGGCCACGAGCGAGGACGCCCTGGCCGGTGTGGTTCCTGATGGTGGGTGAGGTGTGCCAGGCGCCCGGTCAGGCCGCGTCGTCGTGGGCCAGGTCCCAACCCAGCTCGCGTGATGCCCCGACCTGCGCCAGCAGCTCTTTGGCCTGTGCCTCTACGGCGGTGATGGCGTCGGCGCCGGCCACGAACCGCACCGGCGGCTCGTCCTGTTCGGCGACCTTCACCAGGGCGGCGGCCAGCTTGGCCGGGTCGCCGGCCTGGCGGCCGTTCATGGACTTCCAGCCCTCGATCTGCGCCGCGGTGCTCTCGGCGTAGTCGTCGACGATCCGCTCCGGCCAGGTGGTGGAGGCGTCCACCAGCAGCTCGGTGCGGAAGAAGCCGGGCTCCACGGTCGTGGTGCGGATCCCGAAGGGGGCCACGTCCAGGCGCAGGGCCTCCATCCAGCCCTCCACGGCGAACTTGGAGGTGGTGTAGGCGGCGCAGAACTCCTGGCCGACCAACCCGGCCAGCGAGGAGATCGTCATGATGTGCCCGGCGCGCCGCTCCCGCATGACGGGCAGCACGGCGCGGGTGACGTTCATCGGGCCGAAGACGTTGGTCTCGATCTGCTCCCGCATCTGCTGCGGGGAGACCACCTCGAAGTAGCCGGCGAAGAAGTTGGCGGCGTTGTTGACCAGGACGTCGATCCGGCCGAACCGCTCCACGGCCGCGCGCACGGCGGCCTCGACGGTGTCGGGGTCGGTGAGGTCCACGGAGGTGACGAGGAGATTGTTCTGCTCGCCGCCGAGGGCCTTGACGACGCCTTCGGGGCGGCGGCCGGTGGCGACCACCTGGTGTCCGGATTCCAGGGCCCGCCGGGCGATGTCCACGCCCAGGCCGCGGCCGGCACCGGTGATGAAGAAGACCTTGCTCATGGGGTGTTGCTCCAGACGGGTCGGCGCGGAGTCAGCTCGCGTCGGCGCTCTCGACGATGTTCTTCAGCTGGGTGATCGCGGACATCGCGTTGGGCCAGCCGGCGTAGAACGCGATATGGGTGATGGCCTCGACCAGCTCGTCCTTCGTCACCCCGTTCTCCAGGGCCTTGGGGAGGTGGAAGGCGAGCTGGTCGGCGCGGTAGAGGGCGACCAGGGTGGCGACGGTGATCAGGCTGCGGTCCCGCTGGGACAGGCCCTCACCCGCCCACACCTCGCCGAAGAGGACGTCGTCGGTGAGCCGGACCAGTTCGGGGGCGAAGCCGCCGAGCAGCTTCTGCGCGGCGGTCTGTTCTTCAGCCATGGCGTTTCATCCTTTACACGTATTTGATCTGTTACGAAACGTAATCGGCAGGGGCGGGGACCGCGGTGGGGAACCCGCTCGCGACGGCGTCCCGTATGGGGACCGGTCGGCCCCAAAGCGGGGTACTGACCATGCAACCGGGAATGGACACGGTGAGGGAGTCTCCGCTGTGAGGGGTAATGGCAGGGACCCCCAGCGGCATGTGCGCAGGTCAAAGCCCCGCCCTTGCTGCTGGCGGCAGCCGGAGAGGGCGGGGCTGTGGAGGTCGGTTCAGGTCCCGGAGTCCGCCTCGGCGACGTGCACATCCGCGGCCTCGGCCGTGGCGGACCAGCTCGCCAGCAGTTTCAGGGCGTCCTCGGCCGCGGAGCCGGGGGCCGCGTTGTACAACGCCACAACCAGCCCCGAGCCGTCCGGCAGGTTCATCGATTCGAAGTCGAGCTCCAGCTCGCCGACGACCGGGTGCCGGAGGCGTTTCGTCCCCTCATGGAAGACATGCACGTCGTGGGCGCCCCACATCACGCGGAAGGCGTCGCTGCGGGTCGACAGCTCACCGATCAGGTTCGACAGCTCCCGGTCGTACGGGTTCTTGCCCGCCTCGATCCGCAGCGCGCCCACAGCACCCTTGGCGATGCGTTCCCAGTCGACGTAGAACCGCCTGGCCGCGGGGCTGAGGAACACGAACCGCACGGTGTTCGCCCCGCAGACCGGATCGGCGTACATCTCCGAGAACAGTGCGCGACCGAGCGGGTTGGCGACCAGAATGTCGAACCGGTGGTTCTTCACGAACGCCGGCATGCCCGGCATCCCGTCAACGATGCGCTGCACGCTGGGCCGCACAGCCGGCCGGGCAGTCCGGCGCCGCACACGGGCGGGCGTCGTGTTCGCCGCTCGGGCCAGGTCGTACAGGTGCGTGCGCTCCGTGTCGTCGAGCCGCAGGGCCTGGGCCAGCGCGTCCAGGACGCTGTCGGAGACACCGCTGAGATTGCCGCGCTCCAGACGCGTGTAGTACTCGACGCTGACGCCCGCGAGCGTCGCGACCTCGTTCCTGCGGAGCCCGGTCACCCGGCGTTGGCCGTACACGGGCAGACCGGCCTGCTCGGGCGTGATCTTGTCACGGCGAGACTTCAGAAACGCACTGATTTCGGCGCGGTTGTCCATGAAGCCAGGGTAGGTTCGCCGCACACCGGCTGAGAGACCCTGTCATTACCCCTCACAGTATTAACTCCCCACGCAACCCTCTTCCAGCTGCACGAAGCCGCAGGTCAGAGGGGCTCTCCGCTGGGCGCCGACCACAGCCCAGGGAGGCGGCGGCACGCTCGGCCGGAAGCGACGCGCGCTCCCCGGTCTTGCACAGTCCCCGACCCGGAGTTCCCATCGATGTCGACCTCATCGGGTCATCGGGTCCGCAGCTAGCGCAGTTCCTCTGTGAGCGGCCCGCAGTCGCGGGGCCGTTTCCTCTTGGGACCGTTTCCTTGACACCCACGGGCCGCCGCCCGGACGTCGTCTTTACCGAGCACGAGCCCAGTCAGTCGCTCTCGAACTCTTCTGACCCTCATGCAGACGCGAGACCGGAACGCAGACCCTCGGCGGCCACTGCGGGCGCCGAGGCACTCATCTCGTCCCCTGCGGGGGAGGCCCAGCAGGTCGGTGTCCTCGGAGCCCTCGCTGTCCCAGCGTCCTGCCAGCGTCCCGAATTCACCGTTCCGGCCATGAGACCGCCGCCCTCGGTGGCTCCCGCCAACAGCTAGTCGATGCATCCGCCCAGGTCAGCGGAGCGCCAAGCACTACAGACCGCCTCGGACCCGAACTCGCGAGCAGCGGATCCAGTCCGTTGGACGGAAGTTGACGATCCAACACCTGAAGAGAGACGTTTCCGCAGTTCAGAGGCACGACATGGTGGGGCGGGTGGGACTCGAACCCACGGCCGACGGATTATGAGTCCTTTGACGATCTTGCCGGCCCTTGCCGATCAACGCTCATCCATGACGTTTCGTCAGATCAGACGCAGTAAGCCGTGTCCGTGCTTCTCGGCCCTTGTCAGTCTGTTCCTGTCCTCGCTCTCCAACGCGTCCTCAATGAGGCCCGAAGGGGCCCGACCGAAGGCATGGGGCACGATCTCGCCAGCTTCAAAAAGGGTCTCGAACTCCCCGCAGCGGATTTCCCTTCCACCGTGCAGAGGCTCCGCCCCCTACTGCGGAGCGAACCATCCTGGCGCTCAAGGGCTTCCGGGCCATAGCGACCAGGTACGAGAAGCGGGCGTACGTCTTGCACGGCGCTGTCACAGCCGGCCTATACGCTGCGAGCGATCTACGACCAGCTGACCGGAAGGCATGATGACGCGCACCCCCAGACCGACGGCCGAAGCGATACTCGCCGTGCTTCCGGAACTCGCTCCCCACGCGCGCGACGCGGTCATACTCCATCCCGAGCGGGCAGAGCCGGACTGCCGGAACAGTTCGATCGGCGGACCACTGCTATGGCCGAGTGACGAACCGTGGCCCGAGTGCTCCTTGCCCGACGAGAACAGCCCCGCCGGCGTGCCCGCCACGGCCATGGTGCCGGTCGTACAGATCTTCCGGCGCGACACGCCGGGACCCTGGTGGCCCGCTGGCATCGACCTCCTGCAGATCCTTTGGTGCCCCAACGAACACTGGGATCCTCCGGCCCAGCAGGCCGACATCAGCCCTGTGCTTGAGGTGCGATGGCGTCGGGCCGCTGACGTGATCAGCCCATTGACGACCCCGCCGTCACCCTCGCGGTATGACGAGGACGGCTACCTGCCCCAGGCTTGCGCCATCACCGCTGAGCACGTGACCGACTTCCCTTTCCGCGAGGAGCTGCCTGCGGAACTCCGTCCGCGGCTGGAGGAACTGGTCCGCGAGACCGGCGACGGCGGTGACGTCATCACCCGCCTCGCCGGCTGGAAACTCGGCGGCTGGCCGACCTGGCACCTGACGCAGCCCACAGTCTTTCCCTGCGGTGACTGCGGCACGGCCATGACGCTCTTGTTCACCGTGGCCAGCGACGACGAGACAGGGGTTGTCGTCGGCCGATGGGGAGACCTGCGCATCTTCACCTGCCCCGCCGACCACCGTCACGCCTTCCAGGTAGACCTGCACTGACCTGGGGCTCATCACGCACACCACGACCCATCACGGCGTCGGTGCGATCGCTTCCCAGACCGTGCAGATACCCGGCCAGGAAAGCCTGGTTGATGCTGCAGGCCAGTTCCGGAGTCTTGGCCGCCATGGGGTGGAAGGGACAGTTGCGCAGCCGCACCAAGGTGGGCGCGGCGCGCTCCGACTCGAAACCGAAGTCCTCGAACACGCGGCCGCCGCCAGGCCCGGGAGCGGCCCTGGGGCTCGCCGCGCCCCCGCGTAATGACTTCACCAAGCTTGCGTGAAATGGCGCTTCAGGGGTTGTTAGGCAAGGCTTATCTAACCTTTACTCGCTCCGCGTCCCCGCACGTCAGACCGGAGTCCCCATGTCCAGCGCAAACATCACCCTGCTCGGTGCCATCGCCGGCTTCACCATCTACCTCGGCCTCCCGATCGGCCGACTTCGCACACCCACCCCCCGCCTCAAGGCGGGTCTGAACGCCGTGGCCATCGGCATCCTCGTCTTTCTCGTGTGGGACGTGCTGACCCACGCGTGGGAGCCGGTCGACGAGGCACTGAGCAAGCACGAGTGGGGAACGGTCACTTCCGGAGGCGGCACTCTGGCCGCGGGCCTGACGATCGGGCTGGCCGGTCTCGTGCATTACGACAGCTGGATCAGCCGCCGCCGGAACTCCGCCGACCGCCCGTCGGGCCCCGGCGCCGCCGCCACCGCGGAGCTGGCCCCGAAGGTCCGCAGCCAGGCGGGCTCCCTGGCGCTGATGATCGCCACTGGTATCGGCCTGCACAACTTCGCCGAGGGCCTGGCCATCGGCAACTCCGCCGCTCAGGGCGAACTCTCCCTCGCCGTCCTGCTGATCATCGGTTTCGGCCTGCACAACGCCACCGAAGGCTTCGGCATTGTCGCCCCACTGGCAGCGGAAGGTGAACGCCCGTCCTGGATCACCCTCCTGTGGCTCGGCCTGATCGGCGGCGGCCCCACCTTCCTGGGCACACTCGTCGGCCAGCACCTGGTCAACGACACCCTGTCGATCGCTTTCCTGGGTCTCGCCGCCGGTTCGATCCTCTACGTGGTCATCGAGCTGCTGGCCGTCGCCCGCAGGACCGGACTGAAGACACTCACCACCTGGTGCATCCTGCTCGGCCTCCTCCTCGGCTTCGCCACGGACGCCGTCGTCACGGCGGCCGGAGCCTGACCCGCTCCGGCGACGCGAACCGATAGCCGGCCTTGCCGCACGCGGCACACCCCCGGTGCCCCCACCGTGGGCACCGGGACGACGCGGGGAGATGCACCACATGACCCACGCCGGTGACGACGCCGACAGGACGTGGTGCATCTCGGAGGTCGGCATCTTCCGCGACCTCAGCGAGCAGGAAATGGCCGCCATCGCCGCCGCAGCCCCGATGAAGACTTCCGATGAAGACTCACAGCGCCTGGAACTGCGCTACTCCAGCGCGCAGCCGTCCGAGGTGCTGTTCATCCTCAAGAAGGGCCGGGTCCGCATCTCTTACGTTGGCGATCGCCCTCGGGCTGATCGCCGTACACACGAGCCTGCTGCTGCCCCCGCCCGTCGCCGCGCACCTCGGCATGGACGGCGATGTTCCCGCCGCGGCGCCGCAGGACGTACGGGAGCCGTTCCCCGGGCGTCCGGCTGACAGCCAGACCAGTCAGCCGCTCACGCCGTGACACATCTGAATGTAACGCCGGATACACTTTCCGGTGTGACAAGTGGGGCCGAACGGCTGCGGTGGGTGGTACTGCTGTTCAGGCTGCCCCCAGGCCCCTCCCGGCACCGTGTGGCGGTGTGGCGCGAGCTGAGCCGGGTCGGTGCCCTGTCACTCGGCCAGGGCATCTGGGCGGTGCCCGATGTCCCGGTGTTCGCCGAAGGGCTGGAGCGCGCGCTGCAGTTGGCCGAGCGGGCCGCGGGCGAAGCTGTCGTCCTCGAGGCCACCGGCCGCAGCGACGCCGACGCCGCTCGCTTCCAGGCGATGTTCACCGCCGCCCGGCAGGACGACTGGTCCGAATTTCTGGCCGACTGCGACAAGTACGACGCCGAGCTGGCCAAGGAGATCCGCAACCAGAAGTTCACTCTCGCCGAGCTCGAAGAGGAAGAACAGAGTCTGGAACGGCTGCGTCGCTGGCACCGTGACCTCAAAGCCCGCGACGTGTTCGGGGCGCCCGAGGCCGTCCAGGCCGGGCAGCGGCTGAAGGAGTGCGCCGATGCCTACGAGGAGTACGCCGAGCAGGTCTTCCGCGTCCTGCACCAGCTCTGACCGGGTCCCGGAGCGAGGAGAACGCAGCCATGACCTCTCCAACCCCCGACGCTGCCGTCGCCCGGTGGCGGATGTGGCCGCTGTACGCGGCGGGTTTCACCACCGCTTTCGGCGCGCACGGGATCGCCGCCGGCCTCGGCCGGTACACCGAGGGACATGCCGCCTCACTGCTGGTACTGGGCGGCCTGCTGGCCCTGTACGACGGGGCAGAGGTGCTGCTCAAACCGGTGTTCGGGACGCTGGCGGACCGGATCGGTGCCCGCCCGGTGCTGCTCGGCGGGCTGCTCGGCTTCGCCGGCGCCTCCGTCTGCTTTGTGCTGGCCGACAACACCGGCCTGCTGTGGGCGGCACGGCTCGGGCAGGGGGCGGCGGCCTCCGCGTTCTCCCCGGCCGCCTCCTCGCTGGTCGCCCGGCTGCATCCGCAGGGCAAGCGGGGCCGGGCTTTCGGCTCATACGGCTTCTTCAAGAGCATGGGCTATACGGCGGGTCCGCTGCTGGGCGGCGCCGTGATCGCACTGGGCGGGCTGCGGCTGCTGTTCGCCGTCATGGCAGTACTGGCTCTGGCCGTGGCGGCGTGGGCCTTCGTGATGGTCCCGGCCGTGCCGCCGCTGCCCCGGGCCCGGCAGAGCGTGCTCGACCTCGCCCGACGCCTGCGCGAGGGCAGCTTCCTGCGGCCGACCGCCGCGCTGGCCGCCGCCACTGCCGCGCTGGCCGTCGGGGTCGGTTTCCTGCCCGTCTCCGGCACTGCGGCGGGCCTGGGTCCGGTCGCCACCGGCGCGGCCGTCTCCGTACTGGCCGCCTGCGCCGCTCTCGTTCAACCCCGGGCAGGCCGCGCTCTGGACGCCGGACGGATCACCGCCGCCACCGGCATCACTGCCGGGCTTTCCCTGACCGCCGCGGGGCTGGCCGCGGCGATGCTGCCCGGCATCGCCGGGGTGCTGCCGGCGGCTGTGGGCATCGGTGCCGGAACGGGGGTGATCACCCCGGTCGCCTTCACAGCCCTGGCCGCGGCCACCCCGGAGGAGCGGATGGGCCAGACCATGGGCGCGGCAGAACTCGGCCGCGAACTCGGCGACGCAGGCGGTCCGTTGTTGGTCGCCACTGTGGCTGCGGCATCGACTCTTACGGCCGGATACGCGGCCCTCGCGCTGCTTCTTGCTGCCGCGCCGGTCCTGACCCTGGCCCGTCTGCGGACCGGTCGGCGCATCGACATCCCCGCCGCTCGCGACTGAGTGCGCCGGACCAGTCGAGCGCCCGGTCGCCGAGGGGGATTGCGTACCCGCCTGGGCATCGCCCGCATCACCACCGACCTGCTCAAGTTCACAGCGGACCGCACCGGAAGCCACGACCTGAAGCGCCTGCTGCGCACGGACAACAAGGACGCCCTCGTGAAGTGGAGTTGGGGTCGCCAGGCCGCCGACGTCATCGCCGAACTCCCCGTCCGCGCCGCGGCGGCGGAGTGGACCGGAGTCCTCAGACGCCTCCAGCCCCGTCCGTAGTCCATCTCCTCCAGCCCTCTCGCCCACCCCAGCGAGGTCCGACTCACCGTTTTCGTTGTTCGCTACACCAACGACCTCGGCCGCGACCGCACGGGCATGTGCTCCATCTACCTCGCCGACCACGCGGACGACGGCCCGGTCCAGGTCTTCATCCAGCGCGCACCTCACTTCCGCCCGCCCGCCGACCCCGCCACCCCCATGATCACGGTCGGGCCAGGAACCGGCGTGGCTCCCTTCGTCGGCTTCCTCGAAGACCGCCAGGCCCGCGGCCACACCGGCCCCGACTGGATCTTCATCGGCGAACAGCGCCAGGCAACCGACTTCTACATTCGGGCTGATGCCCAGCCCTGTTGGCTGCTTCCGGCCGGTGGAGATTCCACCCCGCCCACGCGGCCCCGCGCGCGGTGTCTCAGCCCAACTCCCTGGCCCAGTCCAGCAATTCGGGCGCGGCCAGGCTGGTGCCCAGCCAGTCGTGGTCGAGGGCGGCTCCCGCAAGGGAGGGTACGACGGCGACGTACAGCCCGGCAGCGCGCGCCGAGGAGATGCCCGTGGCCGAGTCCTCGAAGGCGATGGAGCGCTTGGGGGCCGCACCGAGCGCCTCGCAGGCCGTGAGGTAGAGGTCGGGTGCGGGCTTGGGGGAACGCACCTCGTCGGCGGCGAACGAGTGGGTGAAGCAGTCGGCGAGGCCGGCCGATCCCAGTGCCGTGTCGAGCAGTTCCCGGGGACTGTTGCTGGCAACGGCTACGGGCACGGCTGCCCGGCATGCGCGTACCAGCTCCGCTGCCCCTGGGAGGGCGACAGCACCCCGGGCCAGCTCCTTGCGGACTCTTTCGAGGAGTTCGGCGGCGAGTTCGGCACCGACTCCGGGCCGCCCGAAGTGGTCGGCCATGGCCGCTCCGGCATCCTCCACGGTACGACCGATGACCAGCGCCTTCTGTTCGGGGCCGAAGCGGTGGCCGTGCGACGCGAAGATGGCCGCTTCCGCGATGCTCCAGCAGACCTCGGTGTTGACCAGCAGGCCGTCGCAGTCGAAGACCACGGACTCCGCGCTGGTGGGGAGCGAACTCATGCATGGGTCCTTTCACTTCGGATGAGCAGGTCGCCCGCTCGCTGGTTGTCGGGAGCGGTCGGCGGGGGCTCACACCAGGCTCATGACTCGATCGTTCGCGCTCCGGAGATCACGGACACGTCGGCCTGCGCTCGCGCCGGCCGACGTCTCACTCCCCGAAGGCGAGCCGGAGACCGAAGACAGCGATGGCCGTACCGGTGACACGGTCGAGGAAGCGGCGCGCCGAAGGCCGTTGCAGGCGGTCACGGAGCACGTGCGCGAAGGCGATCAGCGCGCAGGCCCAGATGACGGCGAGAAGGATGTGGACACCGGTCAGGAGCACGCCTGCAGCGAGGTGCGAGGCGCCGGCGGGAATGAACTGCGGCAGCACCGCGACGTAGAAGGCGCCCATCTTCGGGTTGAGGAGGTTGGTCGTGATCCCCTGGCGCCAGCCGCCCAGCACAGTGTTGTCGGCTCGAGCCCCGCTCCCGACCTCGGCCCCGGTCCCGTCCGTCTTCGGGCACTCGGCCACCGAGCGACGCCAGGAGGTCCACAGCAGCCCGCCACCCATCCACAGCAGGTATGCCGCCCCGGCCCAGCGGAGCGTCTCGTACGCGAGGTGAGACGCGGTCAGCAGTGCGGTGACACCGAGCGAGGTGAGCACGCCCCAGACCAGCGTGCCGCTCTGGATGCCGAGGACCACGCCCCAGGCGCGACGGCGGTGCCCGAGTCCGGCAGTGCGCAGGACTAGCGCGGTGTCCAGCCCGGGAGTAAGGGTGAGAAGTCCCACCATCAGCGAGAAAGTCCACAATGCGTCTACGGCGATCACGAACGATCACCCTAGGCAGGGAGTCACAGAAACTCTAATTCCCTGCCCGAAATCGGGCAGGGAAGGCAACAACTATCCGTCTGCCATCGCACATCACCCCTCAGGATGACGAGCGCGGCGGGTCCGCCCGAGGGCCACCCGGTACCGCTGCTACACGGTCTCCCCCGGACGAGGTCGGCGTGACACCGGTAGATCTCAGCGTTGATCGCGCACGGCTACCGCGTGGTGGTACCCGACCAGCGTGGCTACTCCCCGGCGCTGCATGCCCTTGGACTGGGAGCTCCCTCCGCACCCGCACCCGCACCCGCTCGGGCTCGGGCTCGGGCTCGGACTCGGACTCGGACTCGGGCTCGTCAGAGCTTCCCGCCGATCTCGCATGCCCGGCACGGCGGCCGACCGCAGGTGCACTGCGTGATGGCCTCGAGGACGTCACGATCGTGGTAGAGGCACTCGTCCTTGCAGGTGTGGCGCGGGATGAATCCCGCCGGGATCTCACCAGGCCACGGCTCGTGACCGTCCCGGCAGCGGGCGAACCGCTCGGGGTCGGTGGAGTGCAGGTCGTGCATGCTCGACCGCGCCTCGTCCTCCAGTTCCCGCACTCGCTGCACCAGGCTCTTCAGCTCGGCGGCGATGCTGGAGTACCGGTCGGCGCCGGTCCTTACGTGTGCGGCCCGCAATGCCATCGCTGCGTTGCCCAAAAACCGGCCGGCATCCTGAAGATCGGTCACGTGATGCAACTGAATGCCGTTCACGCCCCGGACCCACACGGCGTCCATGCTGCTCACTGATCCACCTTCCCGACGTTCGCCTTGAATATCTTGCGAAACAGTATGCGCGGCGCTCGTGCCTCCGCATAGAAAAAATCTGTCTGTTTAGCAAACTAAGGGTCTCGACCGCGCCCCGCCAGCAGATTCGGGGTGAATCGGATCACAGGTGGTATGGACTCGCAACAGGCACGACATAGCCGAAGGTCCATTGTCCACTCATGTGGAGGATCTTCGGCTGCATCGTCCAATGGATCTTCTGCTGATTTCTTGTCCGCCGTCTCTTATTGAGCCGGAATTATCAGGTTGCCTGTCGGTAGGGCGCCGTCCAGAGGTGTCGCCTCGCTCGGCGGCAACTGTGCCGTTCCGGCTCAATACGCGTCATCCAGCGACCGTGTAGGAGCGCGCTCCCGTCCCGGCGAGCCCACCGCCGTCGACGATCAGGTACTCCGGGCGGATGGGGCGCCCGTCGAACCAGCATTCCAGGATCTCGCGGGTACCGGCGGCGTAGCGGGCCTGCGCCGAGAGGGTCGAACCGGACACGTGCGGCGTCATCGCCTCGTACGGCATGGTGCGCCAGGGATGGTCGGGCGGTGGCGGCTGCGGATACCAGACGTCACCGGCGTAACCGGCCAGTTGGCCGCTGTTGAGGGCCCGCACCACGGCATCCCGGTTGACGATGAGCGCACGTGCGGTGTTGACGATGTACGAGCCGCGCTTCATGGCCCCGATCAGGTCGTCGTCGAAGAGGTTCTGCGTCTGCGGATGCAGCGGGGTGTGGATCGACAGCACGTCGACCGAGGAGGCCAGCGAACGAGCGTCGGGATGCCAGGTCAGCCCCAGTTCCCCTTCGACCTCCTTGGGCAGCCGGTGCGCGTCGAAGTAGTGCAGTGTGACGTCGAACGGCTTGAGGCGGCGCAGTACCGCCTGGCCGATACGGCCGGAGCCGAGGACGCCGACGTCCATGCCTTCGAGGTCGTAGGCGCGCGAGACGCTGTCGGCGATGTTCCAGCCCTTCTTGGCGGTCACCCAGTCGTGGGCCGGCATGTAGTTGTGCACCAGAGTGAGGATCTGCATGACGGCGTGCTCGGACACGCTGATGCTGTTGCTGTAGGTCACCTCCGCCACCGTCATGCCGTGGGCGATGGCGCTCGGCAGGTCTACGTGGTCCGACCCGATCCCCGCCGTGATCGCGAGTTTGAGCCGGGGAGCCGCGGCGATCCGCTCGGGGGTCAGATAGGCGGGCCAGAAGGGCTGCGAGATCACCACGTCCGCGTCGGGCAGCTCACGGTCCAGAGTGGAGTCCGGCGCTTCCTTGTCGCTGGTGACGACATAGGTGTTGCCCCGGTCCTCCAGGAACCGGCGTAGTCCGAGCTCTCCCGAGACGCAGCCGAGGAGCTGCCCCGGGGTGAAATCTATGGTTTGTGGGGTCGGCGTCGTCTGACCGCCCGGATATCCGGTGATGGCCGGAATCTCGTCGCGGGCGTAGTCGGGAGGATAACCGCCCACGGGGTCGGGATAGAGCACCGCAAGGATCTTTGCCATGGCCGTCCTCCATCGGTGGGGCCGCCGCTCCGGCGAACCGGTCGGGTACCGATGATCTTGAATTTTAGTTGAGCGTGCGTCGGCGCTGCAATCCCCACGGATATTATGGGGGTGGGCCAGTGGATAACGATGCGGATATTCGGTGAGACCTGCGGCAGGAGTTCGGGCGACAGTGCGCACCGATCCGTGTTCTGTGCGAAGGCTTCTGATGCGGGCGGACGAATCCGGGCCCGAGAGGGAATCCCGAGAGCCTACATACATCTCCGATGCCGAGCCGGAGCCGCGAGGCGAGCCCGGGCCGGGAGGCGACCCCTCGCCGTCGCGCGAGCCGTTCCGCTCGCGTCTGCGCAAGGGTGTCCTGGCGGCGGTCGCGCTCGGCGGCGTTCTGGGCGGGTCGGCCCGTTACGTACTGGGACTGACGTTTCCCACACCTCGGGGGACGTTTCCGTTGACGACGTTCGCCGTCAACGTGTCCGGCGCGTTCCTGCCGGCGCTGCCCGTGTATGTGCTCGAGATCTGGCCGCCGACCCGGTACGTGCGACCGTTCGCCGCGTCGGGTTTCTCGGCGCCTTCACCACATTCTCGACATGGATGGTCGACACCGATCACCTTCTGGGTCACGGCCACTACGCAGTCGCGGCGTTCAACGTCTTAGGCAGTCTGTTCGCCGGCCTGGTCGCCACCGTTCTGGGCCTGGCCATCGGCAGGATGGCCCTGGCCCGGCGAGTACGGCTCACCGCGCGGCACGGCCGCGCCCGCCGGTACGGCTGGTGGGTCCGGTGATCATCCTGCTCGCCGTCGGTGCCGCGGCCGCGGTCGGGGCGGTGCCGGCGTCGGATTCTGCGGCGCCTATACAACGTTCTCCACATTCAGTTACGAGTTGGTCCACCTGGGCGAGAAGGGACAGGTCAGAAACTCCCTGCAGTACGGCGCTTCGAGCCTCGCGGTGGGTCTGTTGGCGGCAACGGCGGGACTCGCCATCGGGTCGTTCCGAGAAAGGGCAGGCACAGTCGTCGGGGACTTGACATGTGGATTTACGAGACGTCTCCTTGAACTTAGGAAACATGCTGTGGCGTACGTCTATCTGGGCACGCCGCACGCACGCGGGTTGGCCAGCGTCCACGGACATCCGGAGGCTGCTGATGGCAACCTATGAATATCTATGCAGCCGCTGTGGGCCCTTCGATGTGAAGTTGGAAATCGGAACGGCACCCAAAGCTTATGGTTGCCCTGTTTGCGCAGGCGCTGCGAGACGTGTGTATTCCTCGCCCAGTCTCTCGCTGACCCCGAACGCGGTCGCCGCCCTCCATGTCCGGGAGGAGCAGGCGCGTGAGGCCCCGGCAGTAGTCTCCCAAGTGCCGCCACACAGAAGGGTGCCACAACACCCGCACCCCGCACTCTCGCGGCTGCCGCGTCTCTGAGGGCGGTGGTCGACAAGGCAGAACGTCTCATGCGGGTTTCGACATCGGAACACGACGTCGTTCCCGTAGCGGTGCGCTGAATTCGGAATCACGGAAGGCGCGCCGGGAGCCGAGTCGTATCCTCGGCAACTCATCGGCGGCCCGGGCGCCACGCGATTCCGCCCCCCACGCGGACTTAGGAGGTGTGTCCCCGTGGGCAACGTGGGACTGCTCTTTGTCGGTGCGGTGCTGTTCTTGAACGGGCTGTTGCTGCTGGGGAGGGTCGACGCCAAGTCCGCAGCAGTATTCAACCTCTTCGTGGGCGGACTGCAGGTGCTGACGCCGACCTACCTCATCTTCACGGCCGGCGATGACCACCTGAAGATTCTGGCGGCATCCGGAATCTATCTGTTCGGATTCACCTACCTCTATGTAGGTGTCGTCCTGCTCGCCGGAATCGACAACATCTGTGTCGGCTATTACTCCCTCTTCGTGGCGATCGTGGCCCTTGGGTATTCGTTCGTCAATTTCCACCTCTTCAAGGATTACCCGTTCGGAGTCATCTGGCTCTACTGGGCCTTCCTGTGGTTCCTGTTCTTCCTGCTGCTCGGTCTCAAGAAGAAGGCGTTGTCCGACTATGTGGGCTGGGTGACGGCGATCGAGGGCTGGGTCACGGGTGTCATTCCCGCGGCGCTGCTGCTTTCCGGTTACTGGAAGCACACCACGGAGATCGCCATCGCCCTCGGAGCCTTCGGTGTCGTCGTGTTCGCGGCGCTGTGGCCGCTCACCAAGAAATCGCGGCAGCCGGCCCCGACGGAATCGGCCGGAAGTACAGGCTCAACGTCCTGACCGGATCAAAAATGAGAGGCTGTCATGCCCGAAGTCGTATTCAGTGTGGACCAGAGCAAGTCGATGCGTGACCAGGACGTTCCCGGACACAACAGGTGGCATCCTGACGTCCCCACGGTCGCCATGATGCGGCCGGGGTCGGAGTTCCGAATCGAGTGCCGTGACTGGACCGACTGCCAGGTCGGCAACAACGACACCGCCAACGACGTACGCGACATCGACCTGACCATCCCTCACATGCTCAGCGGCCCGATAGGCGTGGAAGGTGCCGAACCGGGCGACCTGCTCGTCGTCGACATACTCGACCTCGGCCCCGTGCCGCAGCAGACCGGGGACTCGGCAGGACAGGGCTGGGGCTACACCGGCATCTTCGCCAAGGCCAACGGCGGAGGCTTCCTGACCGACTACTTCCCGGACGCCTACAAGGCGGTATGGGACTTCCACGGACAGCAGGCCGTCTCCCGCCACCTTCCCGGGATCCGCTTCACCGGAATCACCCATCCCGGGCTGTTCGGAACCGCCCCGTCCACCGAGATGCTCGCCCGCTGGAACGCCCGCGAGCAGGCGCTGATCGACACCGACCCGAACCGGGTCCCGCCGCTCGCCGTACCGCCGGACGCCAGCAACGCACTCGCCGGCACGGCCACCGGAGACCTCGCCAAGCGCATCGCCGCGGAAGGCGCGCGCACGGTGCCGGCCCGCGAGAACGGAGGCAACCACGACATCAAGAACTTCACCCGGGGATCGAGGGTCTTCTACCCCGTACACGTCAAGGACGCGAAGCTCTCCGGAGGCGACCTGCACTTCAGCCAGGGCGACGGAGAGATCACCTTCTGCGGCGCCATCGAGATGGGCGGCTTCATCGACTTCCACGTCGACCTGATCAAGGGCGGCATGGAGACGTACGGCATCTCCACCAACCCCGTGTTCATTCCCGGCAACGTCGAGCCGAGGTACACGGAGTTCCTCACCTTCATCGGGATCTCCGTCGACCACGACACGGACACGAACTACTACCTGGACGCGACGCTGGCCTACCGCCGGGCCTGCCTCAACGCCGTCGAGTACTTCAAGAAGTTCGGCTACAGCGGAGAGCAGGCCTACCTGCTGCTCGGCTCCTCCCCCATTGAGGGACGCATCAGCGGCATCGTCGACATCCCCAACGCCTGCTGCTCGCTGTACGTACCCACCGCCATGTTCGACTTCGACGTCCGGCCGACCGCCGCCGGCCCGATGAAGGCCGACCGCGGCCAGTGCGCGCTGGCCACAGCCTGAACCGGACAAGGGGGCCCGCCCTCACGCAAGAGCGACGGGCCTACCCCCAGCCAGTGGATCAAGGCGCGGGATACGCGAAAACAACTCTGCCGATCGACACATCAGGGGCGTCACCGAAACCTTCGGTGACGCCCCAGTGTCGTCGGCCCCTCAGAGCACGCGGCTGGGTGTACTAGCCCTCGGTGGCCGGTCGGGGAGTCCGCGCCGCCCGCCGGGAGCGCGCGGGCTGTTCCTGGGCGACGGCCCCAGCCCCTGGTAGTGGACACGCGTGCCCTCCCGCCGGGACTCGACCAGGCTGAGCACCGCGACCGCTCGGTCGGCGCCAGCTGCGTCCCACGACGTAACTTGCGTCCCCATGCAAATCTGGTAACCGGCAGTACGCGCACCAGGCCGCGCCCGTCGCGAGGAGACGCCATGACGGCCGGCAGTACACCACCGGCACCTCCACCGCCGCGGTCGAACCCGGACTCCGTGGTCGACCGCGCCCTCTACGAACACGGCAAGCGCCGACCGGGCCTCCTCCCCCTCCACGGGGCGATGACCGCCTGCCACGCCACTCGGGACAGCTTCGGCTGGATCGGCCTGCACGAACCCACCGAGGACCAGCTCCAGACCGTCGCGCGCCTTCGGTCTGCACCCCCTGGCCGTCGAGGACGCCCTCGACGCCCACCAGCGCCCCAAGCTGGAACGCTACGACGACACCCTCTTCCTCGTCATGCGGACCGCCGTCGACGATCGGCGCCCTGTTGTCCGCGATCGGCATCGCGGGCATGGACCGCCTCGTCCAGCGCAACGTCCTCGCCATGTCCGGCCGCGCGGTCGAGGCCGCCGGCGACGTGGGCACCTTGCTCCTCGACAAGACCGGCACCATCACCCTCGGCAACCGCGAGGCCGCCGCGTTCGTGCCGCTGCCCGGCATCACGGAAGGCCGACTCGCCGACGCCGCCCAGCTGTCGTCCCTGGCCGACGAGACACCGGAGGGCCGCTCCGTCGTCGCACTGGCGAAGGAGCGGTACGGGCTACGGGCGCCTGCCCAGGGCGAGCTGAGCGCGGGGACAACGGCGCGGTGTGCGCGATCCGCAAGGGTGCCGCCCAGGAGGTCATCGAGTGGGTCCAGATGTACGGCGGCCACGTCCCGCCCGAGGCACGGTCGTTGGCGGTTTCCGTGGCCGGATCGGGCGGTACTCCGCTCCTGGTGGCCGTGCACGACTGGGACGGGCCGCGGGTACTGGGCCTGATTCATTTGAAAGACGTCGTCAAGGACGGCATCCTCGAGCGCTTCGCCGAGCTGCGCCGCATGGGCATCCGCACGGTGATGATCACCGGCGACAACCCTCTCACCGCCCGTGCCATCGCCGAAGAGGCGGGTGTGGACGACTACTTGGCCGAGGCGACCCCCGAGGACAAGCTCGCGCTGATCAGACGGGAGCAGGAGGGCGGCAAGCTCGTCGCCATGACCGGGGACGGCACGAACGACGCGCCGGCGCTGGCACAGGCCGACGTCGGCGTGGCCATGAACACCGGCACCGCGGCCGCCAAGGAGGCCGGGAACATGGTCGACCTGGACTCCAACCCGACGAAGCTCATCGAGATCGTCGAGATCGGGAAACAACTGCTGATCACGCGGGGCGCGCTGACGACGTTCTCCATCACGAACGACGTGGCGAAGTACTTCGCGATCATCCCGGCGATGTTCGCGGGCGCCTACCCGGGCCTGAAGTCGCTCAACATCATGGGCCTGCACAGCCCCACCTCCGCGATCACCTCGGCGATCATCTTCAACGCGCTCATCATCGTCGCGCTGATTCCGCTCGCGCTGCGGGGCGTGCGCTACACGCCGTCGTCGGCGCACGACCTGCTGCGGCGCAACCTCATGCTGTACGGCCTCGGCGGGCTCGTCCTGCCCTTCGTCGGCATCAAGCTGATCGACCTGGTGATCTCCGGGGTGCCCGGGCTGGGATGAGGAGGCTCCGGCCGGGCCGAACGGCGCCCGTCAGGGAAACGTCCGTGCACGTCAGGGGCGCGTATGGGAAGGAGAGTTGCGCTTGTCCGGGGCGTGCGGGACGGCTTCCATGGAACCTGTGAACAGCGCATGGCTTCTCTTCGACCGGCCGCCGAGTCCCGGCGCGACCCGTCGTGCGCCTCGCTGCCCGGAAACGCCCGCGTCCGCTCTCCGCTGACGCCGACGCGTCGTCCGTGGCCCTCGGGGCGCCGTGATTCGTTCCGGCGCCCCGTCCTTCGTATCCGCACATGTCCGGCGTTCCCGCGCTGGGGCCGCCGACGTGCCCGCAACCCCGGATGGACCATGTCTGACCACGACCTCTCCCCTCTTCCCGGCCGCACCGTCCTCGTCACGGGGGCCACCACCGGCATCGGCCTGGAGACCGCCCGGCAGCTCGCCGAACGCGGTGCCACCGTGCTGCTGCACGGCCGCACCGCCGAGGAGGCGCGCGCCGCCGCCGACCGTCTGATCGCCACGGCAGGCATCGACGCCGCCCGACTCCGCCCCCTCGCGGCCGACTTCACACACCTCGACGAGGTCGAGTCCCTCGCGAACCAGGTCGTCGCCCAGTACCCGCACCTCGACGTGCTCGTCAACAACGCGGGCATCGCGGCGCCCGAGCGGCACACCGTCACCACGGACGGCAACGAGATCGCCTTCCAGGTCAACTTCCTCGCCCACTACCTCCTGACCTGCCTGCTGGAACCCGCACTCACCAGCGACCCCGGCGGCCGAGTCGTCAACGTCTCGTCGTCCCTGCACCGCACCGCGAACATCCAGTGGAACGACCCCCACCGCGCCCGCCGCTACTCCCGGCTCGCCGCCTACGCCCAGTCGCAGCGGCGAGGGCCGGGGCGTGCTCGGGAGTCAGCCGTCGCACCGTCACGCCCCAGGGGAGACGGGGTGTCGAGGAGGGCGGCATGCGCTGTACGTGCACCATGCGCTCCCACGGGGTGACCCGGTCGAAGGTCGTGGTGAGGACGGGGAGAAAGCGGTCGGGCGCGTCGATCCAGCAGTCGGCCAGCGGCGTGAGGTCGCCGGCGGTGAGGGCGTCCGGATCACCACGCAGCAGCGCGTGGTCGGCGCAGCGTACGGCGACGGTGCGGGCGTGTACCGCCCGGTCGGCCCACCATTGCCCGGTCCCGGTGGCCAGGGCGTGCTCGGCGAGGGCGGCGGGTCCGGGCGCCGCGGCGGGGAACCACCGGGAGAGGGCGGGGATTTGGTGGGGGAGGAGCTGGATCACGGGGTTGCCTTTCACTGGATACGGGGCGACCCCGGTGTGTGCTGGGGTCGCCCCTGAGGCTCAGCGCTGACCGGCCTTGCGGCCGTGGCTCGCCTTGTTCTTGCGGCGGGCCTTCTTCTTGCGGGTGCGCTTCGACATGGGCATCAACTCCGTGGTGTGGACGGGACGTTCAGGCGGTGCGGCCGACGAGCGGGTCGGCGAGCTTGTTGAGGCGTTTGATCGTGCGGTCCTCGGTGGCGGCAAAGCCGGGCCACGTGCGTGGCGCCTTCGGCGGGCGTGACGCCTTCGTGGGCGTACAGCGGCATCAGCGCCGTGTCGCAGACGCCGGGGTGGACGGAGACCGCGGTGACGCGCGGATCGGCGGCGAAGACGGTGAGCGCGAGCGGGGCCGGTACGACGCGCTCGGCGCGGTCGTACTAGGCGCCGTTGACGATCTCGACGGCCGGGTCGCAAACACGCCCCGGCCCTCGCCGAACTCGGCACCGACGCGGCCTGGATCCACGGCACATGGGGCGGACCGTACGCTCTCGCGGCCTCCGGCCTCGGCTGGGCCGCCCTCCACAAGGACCGCGTCCTCGCCGTCGCCTGTGCCTACCTAGGTCAGGAGCACGCCGGGCGGGCGACGTCGAGCGCCGGCGGGGGGCTCATAGTTGGATGGGCAGGTGGCGGGGTCCGCGGAGCATGGCGTTCTGCCGGTAGGGGGGCGGGTCCTGGACCAGGCTGGCCGTGCCGAGGTGGGGAAGCAGCGCGCCGAGCGCGGTCTCGGCTTCGATGCGGGCGAGTGGTGCGCCGTAGCAGAGATGGATCCCGCTGCCGAAGCCGAAGTGCTCGTTGTCCGGGCGGGTGGGGTCGAAGCGGTCGGGCTCGTGGAACCGCTTGGGGTCGCGGCTGCCCGAGGCCAGCGCCAGTATGACGGACGTGCCCTCGGGGATCGTGGTGCCGGCGACGTCGATGTCGGCGAGAGGGATCCTCTCGCGCATGTGGACCGGGGGTTCGTAGCGCAGCATCTCCTCCACCGCGCGCGGCAGCAGGCCGGGGTCGCCGCGCAGCCGGTCCAGCTCGTCGGGCCGGCGCAGCAGGGTGAGGACGCCGTTGGTGATCAGGTTGACCGTGGTCTCGTGTCCGGCGATGAACAACAGGATGGTGGTTTCCGCCAGTTCCTCGTCGGTGAGCCGCAGGGCGGGGTCCGGTTCGTTGACGAAGTCGGAGAGCATGTCGCCGGTGGGACGGCCGCGGCGCTGTTCGGCGAGGTCGACCAGGTACCCGCCCATCTCCAGCCGGGCCTGCAGGCCCGCCTTGTCCCGTTCGGTGGTGTCCTCTTCGGGCCCGATGTCGGCGGACGCGACGATCACGTCGGTCCATCCCTGGAACAGTGCCTCGTCCTCACGCGGGACGCCCATCAGCCGGCAGATGACGGTGATGGGCAGGGGGTAGGCGAAGTCGTCGACGACGTCGATCTGCTCGCGGTCCCGGAGCGCCTCGATCAGCTCCCCGGTGATGTGGGCGATCTCGCCGCGCATGGCGTCGATCCGGCCGGGGCTGTGCGGCGGCCCGAACGGCCGCATGGTCAGGGTGCGCAGTCTGTGGTGCTCGGGGTCGTCGAGCCGCAGGAACGGCGGCCGCCTCGTCTCCTCGGGCGACGACGAGTCGGTGCGGCCGCGCGGTTCGGCACTCATCCGCGGGTCGTGGAGCAGAGCGGCGATTTCGTGGTAGGTGCCGATCAGACAGCTGCCGTCGGCCTGCCGCACCACGGGACCGGCCTCGCGGAGTTCCGCGTACAGCGGATAGGGGTTGGGGCGGTTCGCGTAGTCGGAGATCCGTGCCAGCAAGGTCTCGGAGGCCATGGTGGCTCCTCGTCGTCGGGCGGGACGTGGGTCAGCGCGTGGGCTGTACCACCGTCAGTCGTCGATCGGGCAGGTAACCGGTGAGCGCCACGGTGGGGCCGTGCGACAGCACGCTCGGGTCGGGCACGTCGGACGGAATCGTGACGTCGGCCGCGATCGCGCGGTCCGCCGCGCCGGGCGGGGGCGGGAACGGAGCGGCCGTCTCGATCAGGTGCTTGTAGTAGTCGAGCGACTTGGCCATGTCGACGGTGACCGCGGCGGTGACCCGTCCCCGGTAGCCGTAGACCACCGCCAGACGGCGCGCCTCCAGAGAGCCCTGGGCGATGACCACGTGGTCGGAGTAGGTGGGCACGCCCACCGACTTGATGTTGAGCCCGAACTGGGTCGACCAGAACGTCGGGACGGCGAGGTGCGGGCGCCGCAGGGGCCCCGGACTGACCATGTTGTGGGCCGCCACCTCGGCCTGTTCGACCGCGTTGCCCCAGTGCTCCAGGGAGAGCATCTGGTACCCGAACAGCGGGTGCGGGAACCGGGAGACGTCACCGGCCACGAAGACGTCGTCGGTGACTATCCCGTACATGTTGAAGGCCCGGCACCCGGCGTCGCAGGCGATCCCACGCGGACCCGCCGCCAGCCCGGACTCCGCCAGCCACTCGACGTTGCGGACCGCCCCCAACGCCACCACGCACACATCCGCCTCGACACGACTGCCGTCGGACAGGTCCGCGCCGGTGAACCGGCCGTTCCCGTCCCCGCGCAGGGCGGTGACCGTCACCCCGGTGCGCAGGTCCACGCCGTGATTGCGGTGCATGGCCGCCGCGAGTTGAGCCAGGGTGCCGCCGAGCGCGCCCACCAGGGGTGCGGGGCCGCGTTCTGCGACCGTGACCTCGATACCCCGCTCCCGGCAGGCGGAGGCGATCTCCGAACCGGTGAAACCGGCACCGATCACCAGCACCCGCTCCGGCCCGGCGGCCAGCCGCTCGGCCAGCCTCCCGGCCTCGTCACTGGTGCGCAGGGTGAACACGCCGTCCAGGGATCCCTCGTCCCGGTTGGGCCAGGGGCGCGCCCGGGTCCCGGTGGCGATCAGCAGCCGGTCGTACGGCAGCGACTCGCCGTCGGCCAGCATCACCCGTTTCTCCAAAGGGTCCACGCCGGTGGCGGCTACTCCCAGTCGCCAGTCGGCGTCCGGGTCCCGGCGCATCGGCAGTGCCGTGGTGTCCGCCGGCGCCTTGCCGAGCAGCACCTGCTTGGACAGCGGTGGCCGGTCGTAAGGCGCACTGGGCTCGTCCCCCACCATGGTCAGTGAGCCGGTGAAGCCCTCGTCGCGCAGCGTCTCCGCGGCCCTCAACCCGGCCAGCGACGCGCCGACGATCACGATGCGGCCGTCGCTCAGATCACCGGGCACCGGCGCTCACCCCTTCGCCGAGGAGGATGGCCTGGACCGGGCACGCCGCCGCGGCCTGGCGCACGCGCTCGACCTGGTCGTCCGGGACGGCCGTGGCGTACAGCAACCCCTCCTCGCCGTGCAGCTCGAACACCTCCGGTGCGAGGAACACGCACTGCGCATAGCCCTGGCAGCGCGTGAGATCCACAACGGTCTGCATCCTCACCACCTCCTCCGTGGCCTCGCCCCCTCATCCAGCATGGGGGGAGATCCGGAAGCCCGCACGGCCACCGCTCACCGCCGTCGCGCCGCTGCGGCTTCCGCCCTACCCGAGCAGTTCGAGCGAGATGTGCGGGGACAGGGCGCGCAGGAAGTCGGGCGCGTCGAAGATCTCACCGGCGGAGGCGACACCGACCGTGCGGGTCCGGCCGGTGAGGATGCGGTGGACCGCCTCCACCGCGAGCGGCGCGCTGACGGCGTAGATGTCCCGGCCGCGTGCCACAGCGCGCCGTTCGGTGCCACCGGAGCGTATGACGACGTCGACGACGAAGGTCTGGTCGGACCGCCCGTCCTCGTCGGCCGCGGTCGGCGCCGGTGTGTCCGCGGCGGAGAGGTCCCTGGCCGCTTCGGTCGTCATGTGGGTGCGTACCTCGGGGATGGAGAGGTGGCTGGGGATGGTGACCACGTCGGCCATCGTGAACTCCGCGATGACCTCCCTGGTGCCCATGGGGTCGGGGAAGGGCCACTTCAGGAGCGTCGGCTTGTCGTCGTGGTACTCCAACCGCCCCTCCGTGTGGCGGACGCGCCGGCCGCCTCGCCGCTCCTGGGAGACCGTGCCCGCGGTGCGTGTCCCGGAGGTGGGGTGCCAACTGCTCAGTCCGTACGCGATGTTCGCTTCGTCGGCCGCCGTCCAGTCCCCCATCGCGGCGGTGGCCAGCAGGTCGCCGAGGCCGCCGTAGAAGGCCATCGCGGGGACGATCACCGCTCCCGCCGCGCGGGCGCGGTCCGCGAAGTCCGTGAACGTGTCGAGGTTGGCCTCGATCTCGGCCGCCACATCGACGTACGGGATCCCGGCGCGCAGTGCCGCCTCGATCACGGGAGCCGCGGTCACCGCGAAGGGCCCGGCGCAGTTGATCACGGCGTCCGCGCCGTCCAGGGCGCGGTCGAGCGAGGCAGGGTCGTCGACCGACGCCGGCCGGACCTCGAGTCCGGGGGCGGATGCCGCCAGCGCCCGCAGCTTGCCGGCGTCGCGGCCGGAGAGCACCGGCACGAACCCGCGCTCCCGCAGATGTGCCACCACAAAGCGTCCGGTGTGTCCGTACGCGCCGAACACCGTCACGGTCTGTCCCGATCCCATGGGTTCTCCCCCGTGCTCGAATGATCCGCCGAGAACATCCTGGCGAGGACGGGCACCTCATCGTGAGTGTCCGGAACGACGTCCCCCGTACAATTCCGGACATGGTTACCGTCGCGCTGGCCGTCACCGAGGGGATGCTGCACTTCGAACTGTCCATGGCGTACGAGGTGTTCGGCGCCGCTCCGGTCGACGTGGCCGTCCCCTGGTACGACGTCGAGGTCTGCGGGTCGCACGCCGTACGGCTCGGCCGGTTCCGGCTGGAGCCCGACCAGGGGCTGGACCGGCTCCGGCATGCCGACACCGTGATCGTCCCCGGCTGGGCGGACGCCGACGAGGACCCGCCCGCCGATCTCGTCGGCGCGGTGCGTGCGGCCCACGAGGCGGGGGCGCGCGTGGCCTCCCTGTGCACGGGCGCGTTCGTGCTGGCCGCCGCCGGCCTGCTGGACGGGAGGCGCGCGACCACCCATTGGGCGCACACCGAGGCCCTGGCCGCCCGCTACCCGCGGGTGGAGGTCGATCCGGACGTGCTCTACGTGGACAACGGCAGCGTGCTCACCTCCGCCGGCAAGGCCGCCGCGATGGACCTGTGCCTGCACCTCGTCCGTCTCGACCACGGCTCGTCCGTCGCCAACGCCGTCGCCCGCCGCCTGGTCGTGCCGCCGCACCGAGCGGGCGGCCAGGCCCAGTTCGTCGCCGCCCCGGTGCCCACCCGGGACGACCACCCGCTCGCCGCGCTGCTCCCCTGGGTGGTCGAACGCCTCGACCGTCCACTCACCGTGGAGGACCTCGCACGCCGGGCCCGGATGAGTTCGCGCCATCTGGGCCGCCACTTCAGGGCGGTGACCGGCACCACTCCGCTGCAATGGCTGCTGACACAACGGATCCGCCGCGCACAGGAGTTGCTGGAGACCACCGACGATGTCATCGACGCCATCGCGACAGCCACCGGCATGGGTACCGCCACAACGCTGCGGCGACACTTCAACCGGACGGTCGGCGTGCCTCCGGACACCTACCGCCGAACTTTCCGCTCACGACCCCGCACCGACTCCAACGACGACCGGCAACGCCAACACTGACGGTGTCCCAGCCGGCCTACTCGGCCCGGGATCCCGCGGAGCGGCTGCGCAGGACCGCGAACACGGCCGCGGCCAGCCCCAGTACACCCACGACCAACCCGCCGATGCCGAGCCCGCGAGCCGTCGAATCGCTGCTCGACGCGGTCGGCTTGGAACTGCCGGAGGTCTTCGAGGTCGCCGCCGAGGCGGACGGGGCGCCGCTGTCCCCGTCCTGCGCGCTCTTGGCCGTGAGCTTGAGGACCGGCGCCGGGTTCTCCGGCTCCTGGCCGCCGGAAGCCTCCTCGATCCAGCGAACGGTCTTGCCGTCGGAGTACGTCTGCAGTGTCTTGAAGGTCAACTGGTCGGTGTCGTCGGGCAGCTGGCCGAAGGCGACGTCGAAGTCCTCGTACTGTCCGACCCCGATCTTGCCGCCGGTCCAGGTGATCTCGGAGACGGCGTCGGTGATGGTGCCGTCGTCGGTCTTGACGGGCGTCTTGAGCTTCGTGTCCGTCACTTTGGCGGTCCAGCCGTCCTGCGGGGTGACGAGCACACCGAGGACGGGGTGGTCGGTGGGCAGGAAGACCTGGACCTTGGTGGTGCCGGCCGTGTTCTCCTCGTTGGGGACACGGAAGGTGAGGACACCGTCGGTGGCGCCCTTGGCGTAGCTCTCGGGGTGGACGGTGACGTGCGCGGAGGCGACGCCCGCGGCGGTCAGGACTCCGGTGGCGGCGAGAGCGGTGACGAGGCCGGCGCGGCGCAGGGTGGTGCGTGTCGTGGACATGAGCGAGTGGATCTCCGTACTGAGGGAGGGATGTCGAGGGTCGGACGGCGTACGACATCCCCGTCGGCGGCCCGCGCCGGTGTACGGCGTACCGCAGCCTCAACCGCCGCGGTGACCATGCCCCCTGGGCAGCCCGGCGCGCCGGTTCCGGCGTACTCGACACGCCTCGGAACCCACCTGCCACCTGCCACCAGGCAGCCAGCCCCGGCACGAACACGACCGCCCGCCGCAGCAGCGACCACAGCGCGGCCTCGCCACGCCGCAGCCACCAGGTCAGCACCAGGGCCGCCACGACATGGGCGGCGGTGGCGTGCGGTGTCAGCGCATGGGAGTGGGGATGCGTATGGGACATGCGCAGCCCGTGCATGGCCATCACGGCGTGCGGCCGACCGGCGTCGAACGCCAGGTGCAGCCCTCCCTGGGCCGCGAGCGTCCCAGCGCCGATACCGACCAGCGAACGCTCCCGCCCGCCCAGCAGACAGCCGACCACGAAGACCGGCAGAGCGCCGACGACCTGCACCCACACGGGGGGCGCCGCGCCCATGGCCAGCACATGTCCCCCGGCGGCGAGCAGCACACACAGCACGGCGAACACGGCCGCGCGCAGACTCCGCACCGCCAGGGACACGTTCACGTCACCCGATGCCGCCAGGCAGCCGGAGGATCTCTCCCCTTCACCGCGCATCCGCACCACCGCCACGTCCTACCTGGTCGGACCTGCTCCCCTTTACGAGTCGGACGCGGACACCGTTCAGTTCCCGGGCGATCTGAACGCGGTCCGGCGGCGACCGGCCGAGGCGTTGTGGCCCGTGGGTCTGACACAGCAGCTGCGCCACGTGTCCGTGGGCGGCGCGCGCCCACTGGTCCGGATCCAGCCGTCGCCCCGGGTCGCTCAAATCCCCTGGGAACTGCTCGCCGTCGACGAAGAGACGGACATCCGGCTACCGGCTGTTTCCGGCGCGGACCGGGGCGTCCGTGTGATGACGAGCCTCTGCTTCACGCAGGAGTGACGAGGGTCCGGGCGACGAGTTGGGCCAGCAGGCGGGTACGGGGGATCATCCGGGCGACCTGCACATGCTCGGTGTCCGCGTGGGCACCGCTGCCGACGGCGCCCAGACCGTCCAGCGTCGGGCAGCCCGCGGCCGCCGTGAAGTTGCCGTCCGAGGCGCCGCCGACGGCGACCCCCCGCAGTGGTTCCTGGCCCAGCTCCGACGCGATGCGGGAGGCCAGGGCGAACAGCTCGGCGGAGGACTCCGGTTCCATCGGCGGCCGCTTCTTGCCGCCCCGTACCGTCAGCCGGGCGCCGGGCGTCCGGGCGGTGAGCGCCCGCATGAGCTCGTCCGTCCGGTCCTGTGCCGCAAGCGTCGGCGCACGCACGTCCACCGATATCCGCGCCAGCGCGGGCACGGTGTTGAGCGTGCTGCCTGCCGACATCAGGGTGGGCGTGATGGTCGTTGCCCCCAGAACCGGACCGGTGGTACCGGCGGCACCGGCCGAGGCCCCGAGACCGGCGACGGCCAGCACTTGGTGAGCGGCCTCGACCGCGGCGTTGATCCCCCTGTGCGGTTCCAACCCCGCGTGGGCGGCCTTGCCATGCACCACGACCTCATACCGTGAGGTGCCCTTTCGGGCGGTCTTGAGCGCGCCCTCCTCGTTCGCGGACGCCTCCAGCACGAAGGTGGCCGCGCAACCGCGCGCTGCCTCCTCGATCAGCTCCCGGGAGGTCGGGGAGCCGATCTCCTCGTCCCCGTTGACCAGCACGCACACGCCCTCCAGGGACGGCAGGGAGGCCAGCGCGTGGAACATCTGCACCAGCCCCGCCTTCATGTCCAGGACCCCGGGGCCCCTGGCGATCCCGTCGGCCACCGACCAGGGGTGGGTCTCCAACGAGCCCACGGGCCACACCGTGTCGTGGTGTCCCAGCAGCAGCACGCGCGGTGTGCCGAAGGTCCACCGCAGGTGGGTCACACCGTCGACCACGATCGTCTCCGCAGCCGCGCCCAGCAGTCTCGCTCCGAGGGCGCCGACCACCTCGGCACTGCGGGCCAGTGCCGCGTGGTCGGCGGAGAAGGACTCGCGGACCACCAGTTCCTCGAGATCGGCCAGCATCGCAGGCAACGCGGTCACGCTTCCTCCTCGGTTCGGCGACGCCATCAGACGTTACGAAGGGGCTGGACATTCCACCAGCGACTGGATTGCATGGAAGCCATGCGCTGAAGGAATGTGTTCACGGGATGCGCCGGAGGCGATGTGTTCGAGATCGACGCGCTGCGTCTGCTGGTGACCGTGGCCGACACCGGGTCGTTCACCGGCGCGGCAGTCCGGCTCAACTACACGCAGTCCGCGGTGTCCCGGCGGATCGCCTCCCTGGAACAGCAGGCAGGTGGGCCGCTGTTCGACCGACTCCCCCGTGGAGTACGGCTGAATCCCGCGGGTCGGGCGCTGCGACGTCACGCCGTGGACGTACTGAACCGTCTGTCGCGGGCGGAGCAGGAGCTGACCGTGATCCACGCGGGCCACGGCGGGACGCTCCGTGTGGGAGCTTTCGCGACCGCGAACATCTCGTTGGTGCCCGCCGCCCTGCGGGAGTTCGGGCGGGCCAGGCCGGACGTCTCGGTCGTCGCGGTCGAAGGCCGGAGCGCCGCGCTGATGGAGCGCCTCGCGGAAGGGGAGCTCGACCTCGCCGTGGTCAGCGACTATCCGTCCGGTCTGCCGTCGGCCGACGGCATCACGACCGCCGCGCTGCTGGAGGACGAGTTGTTCGTCGCCCTCCACCGCGAGCATCCCCTGGCCGGGGCCGGCTCGATCGACCTGCGCGATCTGCGCGACGAGGCATGGCTCCAGGACGCGTACGGCGACCGTCCCACGATGCTCGCCGACGCCTGCGCCCGGGCCGGCTTCAGCCCGAGGAAGATCATCAGAATCGCGGAGTGGACCGGCAAGTTCGGCTACGCGGCCGCAGGGCTGGGGGTGGCGCTCGTCCCCTCACTGGCCGCCTGGGCGGTCCCGGCCGCACTCGCCCTGTGCCGCCTCGACGACCCCGCTCTGCGCCGGACGATCCACCTGGCACTGCCCGCCGCCCCGCTGCCGGCGGCACTGAAACTACGGGACCTGCTGCGCGAGCATGCTGAGGACCGTCTCGGAACGCTCCAGTAGTCCACACCGGTCCGGGCGGGCTGTGACGCGCGGTAACACACTCCGTGACGTAAGGTCAATCCCTGGGGTGGAATTCCTGGGGTGGAATCCCTGGGGGATTCTTTGAGGAGGGGGCGAATTGGGGCTGGAGCAGGTGCGGTTCTCGGTTCTGGGGCCGGTCCGAGTCTGGCGGGCGGGAACGGAACTGGACCTGGGGCGTCCTCAGGAGAGGGCGCTGCTGGCGCTGCTGCTGGTGCGGGCCGATCAACCCGTCGGCATGGACGAGATCGTGGGCGCGCTGTGGGGGCACCGCCCGCCGCACAGCGCCGTCAACGTGGTCCACCGTCTCGTCGGTGCGCTGCGCCGGCTGCTGGAGCCCGGACTGCCCGCACGGGCGACGGGCCGCTGGCTGGTACGGGACGCGGGCGGCTACCGACTGCTCACCGACAGCGGCTCCCTGGACCTCCTGTGCTTCCGTGAACTGCGGGACCAGGCCCGGCGGGCCTCCGCGGAGGAGGTGCCCGCACGCAGCGCGAAGCTGTTCGCCGAGGCGCTGTCCCTGTGGCAGGGGCCGGTCGCCACCGGGATCGGCGCAGAGGTACGGGCGCACCCGGCGTTCGGCCTGCTCAGCCGCGAGTACGTCACCGCCGTACGGGAGGCGGCCGACGCGGCGCTGCTCGCCGGTCTCCCCGGCACGGTCCTGCCCGAATTGCGGAGGGCCGCCGCCGAGCATCCCTTGGACGAACCCCTGCTGTCACGGCTGATTCTCGCGCTGGCCGCCGACACTCGTCGTGCCGAGGCGCTGAGCACCTACCGGGAGGCCTGTGCCCGGCTCGCCGGTGAGCTGGGCATCGACGCGGGTCCTCAGCTGCGCGAAGCCCACCGGACGGTGCTGCTGAACGACCCCGGCACGGCGGCGACGGACGTGTCCCGGACGGACGTGGCCGAGACGGGCGCGGTCGCCTCCTCGGCCGGTGAAACGGGCCCGGGTTCCATCGATCCACGGACACCCCCGGTGCCGGCCCCCGCCCAACTCCCCCACGACCTGCCGACGTTCACCGGTCGGGAACCCGAACTGGACGAGGCACTCGGGCCGCTCACCGGTGAGAGGGCGCCCGCGCAGACGGTGGTGATCAGCGCCATCGGCGGCATGGCCGGAATCGGGAAGACCACGCTGGCCGTGCACTGGGCCCATCAGGTCGCCGACCAATTCCCCGACGGGCAGCTCTACGTCAATCTGCGGGGGTTCGACCCGTCGGGCGCCGTCATGAACCCGGCCGAGGCCGTGCGCGGGTTCCTGGACACGCTGGGCGTGCCGCCCGAGCGCGTCCCGCACGGCGTGGACGCCCAAGCCGCGCTCTACCGCAGCCTGTTGGCCGGGCGCCGCTTCCTCGTCCTGCTGGACAACGCCCGCGACACCGCCCAGGTGAGACCCCTGCTCCCCGGCACCCCCGGGTGTCTCACCATCGTCACCAGCCGCAACCAGCTGTCCGGGCTGGTGGCCGCGCACGGAGCCCGCTCACTGACCCTGCGTCCCTTCGACGCCGACCAGGCCCGCGCCTTCCTCGCCCAGCGGCTGGACGCCGCGCGCGTCGACGCCGAGCCCTGGGCCGTGGCCGAGATCACCGCTCTGTGCGCCGGGCTGCCGCTCGCCCTGGCCTGCGTCGCCGCCCGCGCGGCCACCCACCCCGACTTCACGCTGTCGGCGATCGCCGCCGAACTGCGCGCGGCGCACGGCAGTCTGGAGGCCTTCGCCGGCCCCGACACCTCGGCGGACGTCGGCGCGGTCTTCTCCTGGTCCCTGGCCGCCGTCTCCACACCGGCCGCCCGGCTCTTCCGGCTGCTCGCCCTGCATCCCGGCCCCGACCTCTCCGTACCGGCCGCGGCCGCCCTCGCCGGACGTCCGGTGCGCGAAACCCGGCGGCTGCTGAGCGAACTGACCGGCGTCCACCTCCTCGACGAACACGCTCCCGGCCGGTACGCCTTCCACGACCTGCTGCGCGCCCACGCCACCGAACTCGTTCACACCCAGGACTCCGAGGAGGACCGCGGCGCGGCCGTCCGGCGGCTGTTCGAGCACTGCCTGCACACCGCCCGCGCGGCCGGTCTGCTGCTCGCCCCGCACGACGACCCGATGCCGCTGGAGCCGCCCGCTCCCGAGAGCGTCCCCGAGCCGCTCGCCGACGACACCGCCGCGCTGGCCTGGCTCACGGCCGAATACGCGGGGCTGCTCGCCGTCGTCGACGCGGCCGCGGGCTCCGGTCACGACCGGCTCGCCTGTCTGCTCGCCTGGTCCCTCGAGCCCTTCTTCGACCGGCGCGGAGCCTGGCACGACTGGGCGGTCGTCGAGCAGACCGCGCTCGATGCCGCCGAGCGGCTCGGGGACCCGGCGATGAAGGCCCGCGGACTGCGGGCGTTGGCCCGCGCGGAGGGCAGGTTGGGCCTGCACGACCGCTCGCGCCCGCGTCTCGAACGCGCTCTGGAGCTCTTCACCGGGCTGGGAGACGCGGTCGGACGGGCCGACACCCACCGAAGTCTGGGCTGGGAGAGCGAGCGGCGGGGCGATCTGCCCGGTGCCCTGCGCCACAACCAGCTGGCCCTGGAGCTGTTCCGGAGCGCCGGCCTGCGAGCCGCACAGGCCAGCGTCCTCAACTCCGTGGGCTGGTACCACGCCCTGCTCGGCGAGCACCGGCAGGCGCTGAGCCACTGTTTCGAGGCCCTGACCATGCTTCAGGACCTGGGGGACCGCTACGGCCAGGCCGGCACCTGGGACAGCATCGCCTACGCCTACCAGCACCTGGGCCGCCATCCGCACGCCCTGCTCGGCTACCGCAACGCGCTCTCCCTCTACCGGGAGCTCGGGGTGCCGTATCCGGAGGCCGAGACCCTCACCCGCCTCGGCGACACCCACCTCGCGATGGGCAACCACGCGAGCGCCGGCGACTCCTGGCGAGCGGCCCTCGTCCTGCTCACCGAACTCGGCCACCCCGACGCCGAACAGGTCCGCGCCCGACTGCGTGAACGCGCCGAGCGACTCGGATCCGCGTGAACGCGCGCGAACGCCCGGACCGCGCAGACGCCCACGATCCACAAGGACGGGCATGGACGTCGAGAATTTCCTCAGTCAGGGCCCTGGGCCCGACATCTCACCTCGGGAGTCCTCATGATCGACTCGGTGACGTCACGCGACACCGCACCGGTCCGTCGTCTCTTCCGGCTGCCGGACACGGCCGACGACGCGTTCCTGCACCTGGGACTGCACGTCCAGGGCTCGGTCTCGGTGACACGGGGCGGCACCCAGGTGTTCCTGGCCCCCGGCGACCTGGTGTTCCACGATCCGGCCCAGCGTGACCACCTGCGTTTCAGCGGCCCCTGTCGGCTGACGGTCTTCCGGGTGCCCCGCGGTCACCTGGGGGTGTCGCCCTCGGACCTGCACCGGGTCATGGGCCGCCGCGTGCGGGGCGACGAGGGTGTCGGCGCGCTGGTGTCCAACTTCCTCTCGGCGCTCGCCGCCGAGACGGACTTCCGCGGGTCGAGGACGGGCCACCGGCTCGCCCGCTCCGCCGTCGACCTCGTCGCCGTGCTCGTCATGCAACTCCTCGGGGAGGAAACCCCCGACGCGTCGGACGTCGGTACCGAGACGGTGTCGCGGATCCAGGCCTTCATCGAAGAGCATCTGACGGATCCGGATCTGTCACCGGAGTCGATCGCGCTCGCCCACCACATCTCCGTCCGCTACCTGCACAAGCTCTTCCAGCAGGAGGGCGCCACGGTGGGCCAGTGGATACGGCGGCGCAGGCTGGACGCGTGCCGGCGTGAGCTGGGCCGGAGCGCGAACCGCAGGCCGAGCGTGGCCGCCGTGGCGCAGCGCTGGGGGTTCAGCAGCCCCTCGCACTTCAGCCGCACCTTCCGGGACGCCTACGGCATGTCCCCCAGCGAATGGCAGAGTTCGACGAGGTGATGCGGTTCGAGGTGCTGGGACCGTTGCGGGTCCGGCGGGCCGAGCGGGAACTCGATCTGGGGTTCCCGCAGCAACGCGCCCTCCTGGGGCTGCTCATGGTGCGGGCGGGGCGGCCGGTGCAGGTGAGCGAGATCGTGGATGTGCTGTGGGCGAGCCGTCCGCCGGCCAGCGCCCCGAACGTGGTGCGCCGGTACGTCGGTGCGCTGCGGCGGCTGCTCGAACCGGGGCTGCCGCCCCGGGCGCCCGGCCGTCGTCTGCCGCGCCGCACCGGTGCCTACCTCCTGGACGCGGAGCCGGACGAGATCGATCTGCTGCGGTTCCGCGAGCTCACCCTGCGGGGCAAGCGTGCGGTCGCCACCGGTCGGCCCGAGGTGGCGGTACGGCAGTTCGTCGGGGCCCTCGGCGAGTGGCGCGGGCCGGTGGCGATGGGGCTCCCCGCGTCGGCTCGCGAGCACGCCCTGTTCCGCGCCGTGGAGCACGAACTCGTGCTCACCACCCGGATGGCGGCCGACGCGGCCCTGCTGTGCGGCACGGCGGGCCTCGTGCTGCCGAGCCTGCGCCGGGCCATCGACCTCGAGCCCCTGGACGAGTCCCTGCACGCCCGGCTCGTGATGGTGCTGGCGGCCTGCGGACTGCAGGCCGAGGCGCTGACGGCGTACGAGGAGGTACGGCGTCGACTGGCCACGGAGTTGCGGGTCGCCCCGGGCGCCGAGCTGAGCGCGGCCCACACCCGGGTCCTCCGTCAGGAGGTGCGCGCGTCCGCGCCCCCGGTGCACCGACCGGTTCGGACAGCGCTGTCCGAACCGGTGAGACTCCTCGCCCGGCCCGCCCAGTTGCCGCCCGGCCTGACGGTCTTCGCCGGTCGGAGCGAGGAACTCGGGGAGCTGACCGCCCTCGCCGGGGCGGCGGCGTCCTCCGGTTCGCCCGGGACGATCCTGATCAGTGGAATGGCGGGCGTCGGGAAGACCGCGTCGGTCGTGCACTGGGCCCATGAGGTCGCACATCGGTTCCCGGACGGTCAGCTCTACGTCGAGCTGCGCGGCCACGATGCGGCCGCCGGGCCCGCGCCGGAACCCGTGGAGGCGCTGCGCGGGTTGGTGGTGGCACTCGGAGCGCCGCCCCGGCACCTCCCGGACGACCTGGCCGCGCTCACGGACCTCTACCGGGAGCTGCTGGCGGACCGCCGGGTCCTCGTCGTGCTCGACGACGCTGCCCGCGCCGAGCACGTACGTCCGCTGCTGCCCACCGCCCCGGGCTGTCTGGCCGTGGTCACCAGCCGTGACCGGCTGCCCGGTCTGATCGCCTTCGGAGCCCGGCCGCTGCGTCTGGAACCACCGTCCGCCGCCGACGCCCGCGCCGCACTGGCCCTGCGCGTCGGCCACCGGCGGTCGGCCGCCGAGCCCGAGGCGACCGAGGAGATCATCGAACGCTGCGGCCGGCTGCCGCTGGCCCTGGCCATCGTGGCCGCGCGCGCCGTCAGCCGCCCCGACTTCCCGCTGGCCGCCCTCGCCGCCGAACTCCGCGCCGCGCACGGGAGCCTCGACGCCTTCGCGGGCGTCGGCGGGACGGCCGACGCCCGCGCCGCGTTCGCCGCGTCCCACCGGTCGCTGCCGCCCGCCGACGCCCGGCTCTTCCGCCTCGTGGCGCTGCACCCCGGCCCCGGCATCGCGGCGGACACCGCAGCCGGCCTCGCCGGTCTGTCGCCCCGCGAGGCCCGGACGATCCTCGACCGTCTCGCCGACGCCCATCTCGTGTGCGAGGACACGCCGGGCCACTACACCGTGCACACCCTCCTGCGCGCGTTCGCCGCCGAGCTCGCGGAGGCCGCCGAGGCCGCCGCGACGGAGTCCCTGTCACTCCCGCGTCACTTTTTTTGAACTCGCCCCGACCTACTCTCCGAGCGGAGTGGACGACCGTCCCACGAGGCGTCGTCGCTCCTCTCGACAGTTCGGCAGGGCTCGGAGGCAACGGCGGATGACGTCCAGTTTCAGCACCATTCGGACCGACCGCGGTGAGACGGACGAGACGGGTGAGACCGGTAGGTGCCGTATGCCCATGGGCCTCGACATCGTCGTCTCGGGCGCGGCGCCCGCGGAGCTGCCCGGGGCGGGCCGGCCCTACCCGGCCCGGCGGGCACACCGGTTGGTCGCCCGGGACAGCGGCGAGTACCTCTTCGTAGGTATAAGGGGCGCGGCAGGCGTACGAGGTGCGGCAGGCGTACGAGGCGGGAGCGGCGCGCACGGTCCGCGGCAGCCCGAGGACGTCTTCCTCGGGCCGGGAGACATCTGCTTCTACGACGCGCACGGTCCGGCGACGCTCGACTTCCCCGAACGCTTCCGCATGAAGGTCTTCCTCGTGCCGTACGAGTCGCTCGGGCTCGACGCGGCCGATGTGGCCCGGCTCGCGGGGACGCCGGTACCCCGTGTGTCCCGGCTGGGCAGCCTGCTGTCACCGTTCCTGTCCGAACTCGCCGACACTGCCTCCTCGTCCCGGCCGCCGGTCGGCGAGCTGCTCGCCTGGAACGCCGTGAACGTGCTGGCCACCCTCGCCACCGAGCGGCTGGGCCGGGACGCCATCGCGACGCCCGACGCCCGGACACCGCTGAGGGCCCGGATCCTGGAGTTCATCGACCTGCACCTGACCGACGAGGACCTCTCCCCCGAGACGATCGCCGGGGCCCATCACATCTCCGCGCGCTATCTGCACCGGCTCTTCCAGGACGAGGGCACCACGGTCGGCCGGTGGATCCAGCGGCGCCGGCTCGAGGAGTGCCGCCGGGACCTGATGATCCGGGCCCGGGGCGGTCGGACCATCGCGGCGGTGGCCAACCGCTGGGGGTTCATGAGCGCCACCCACTTCAGCCGGGTCTTCCGGGCCACGTACGGCATGTCGCCCAGCGAATGGCGGGACACCGTCGGCCGCGGCGCGCCCGCCGGGCGCCGCTGAGGTGGTCGACGCGTTGGGCGCTGTGAGTTCAACGGCGGTGCGCTGACGGACCATTCACGCCCACACCGCGCCTCTAGCGTGGCTGCGAGGCCGGAGCACTGCCCGGCGTACCCAGGAACAACGCCTCAGGAGATTCCCATGTCCGACGCCGTAGAGCCGGTCAAGCCTGTACTGGAACCGGCGGCCGCCGCTTTCGCGGAAGCCACCGCCAATCCGCCGTACCTGTTCGACCTCGCCCCGGCGGAGGGTCGCAAGGCCGTCGACGAGGTGCAGTCCGGCGAGATCGAGATGCCGAACATCGACGAGGAATGGGTCACCGTCCCGGGCGGTCCGACGGGCAGCGTCCGGGCCCGGATCGTCAAGCCCGCCGGCGTCACCGGCACCCTCCCGGTGATCCTCTACATCCACGGCGCGGGCTGGGTGTTCGGCAACGCCCACACCCACGACCGCCTGGTCCGCGAACTGGCCGTCGGCGCCGAGGCCGCGGTGGTCTTCCCCGAGTACGACCTCTCGCCCGAGGCCCGCTACCCGGTCGCCATCGAGCAGAACTACACGGTCGCCCAGTGGGTCGTGCGGCAGGGCGCGTCCAAGGGCCTGGACGGCAGCCGCCTCGCGGTGGCCGGCGACTCCGTCGGCGGCAACATGAGCGCCGCGCTGACCCTGATGGCCAAGGAGCGCGGCGATGTCCCGCTGCTCCAGCAGGTCCTGTTCTACCCGGTCACCGACGCGAACTTCGACACCGGCTCCTACCACCAGTTCGCGGAGGGCTACTTCCTGCGCCGCGACGGCATGCAGTGGTTCTGGGACCAGTACACGACCGACGAGGCCGACCGCGCCCAGATCACCGCCTCCCCGCTGCGCGCCACCACCGAGCAGCTCACCGGCCTGCCCCCGGCCCTGGTCATCACCGGCGAGGCCGACGTCCTGCGCGACGAGGGCGAGGCCTACGCCAACAAGCTGCGTACGGCCGGAGTGCCCGTCACCGCCGTGCGCTTCCAGGGCATCATCCACGACTTCGTGATGCTCAACGCTTTGCGCGGCACCCACGCCGCCGAGGCCGCACTGACGATGGCCACCCGCACGCTGCACACCGCGCTGCACGCGGGCTGACCGGGTCCACAAGACCGACAAGGAGAAACAGTCATGTCCGGGAACACCACCCCCACCGCCCTGCTCGTGCACGGCGCGTTCGCCGACGCCGCCAGCTGGTCCGGCGTCATCGCGGAACTGCAGAACCACGGCATCCCCGTCGTCGCGCCGCCGAACCCGCTGCGCTCTCTCGCCTCGGACGCCGCGTACATCGCCTCGGTGGCCGCGCAGATCGACGGCCCCGTCGTGCTGGTCGGCCACTCCTACGGCGGCGCGGTCATCACCGTCGCGGGCACCGCGCAGAACGTGGTCGGCCTGGTCTTCGTCGCGGCGTACGTCCTCGAGGAGGGCGAGAGCCTGGGCGAGTTGCAGGGGCGCTTCCCCGACTCGCCGCTGGGCAGCAGCCTGAAGCAGGCCACGTATCCGGTCGAGGGCGGTGACCCGGCCGTCGAGGTCACCATCGTCCCCGAGGCGTTCCCGGCCGTCTTCGCCGCGGACGTCCCCGCCGATGTCACCAAGGTCCTGGCGGTCGCCCAGCGTCCGCTCGCCGCCGGGGCGTTCACGGAGACGGCCACCGCCGCCGCGTGGAAGACCAAGCCGTCCTGGGCCCTGGTCGCCGCCGCGGACCAGGCGATCAACCCCGAGGTCGAGCGCTTCGGCGCGAAGCGAGCGGGAGCGACGATCCTGGAGGTCGAGGGCGCCTCGCACGCCGTCGCGGTGTCCCGGCCGAAGGTGGTCGCCGAGCTGATCCGCGACGCGGTCCGCGCGACCGGCTGAGCGACCGGCCGAGCGAGCCGACGGCGGCCGTGTGGATGCACTCCCCCGTCGTCACGGGAGCGCGGGCGGGAGGGGGAGCCGGATCGTGAACGTCGTCGAGCCGGGGCGGCTGGTCACCTCGATGGTGCCGCCGTGTGCCCGGACCAGTGAGCGGGCGACCGCGAGGCCCAGCCCGCTGCCGCCGCGGTCGCGGCTGCGGGCCTTGTCGACGCGGTAGAACCGGTCGAAGACCCGTTCCTGGTCGGCGGCCGGGATCCCGGGCCCGGAGTCGGAGACCCGCACGACCGCCGTGCCGGACGAACCGACGCGCACCGCCTGCCCCGCCCCCGTGGCCGACACCTCCAGGCGTACCTTCGTCCCCGCCGGGGTGTGCATGGCGGCGTTGGTGAGCAGGTTGTCGAGGACCTGCCGGACACGCAGGGGGTCCAGGCGCAGGCGCACCGGGTCGGGGCCGGCCGTCACGGACAGCACGTGCTCCCCTCGCCCGGCGCGGAAGGCGTCCGCGGCCTCCCGCGCCAGTTCCGTCAGGTCCGCGTCCTCCAGCCGCAGCGGTGTCTCCACCTCGGCGGCGTCCAGGCGGGCGAGGAGGAGCAGGTCGTCGAGGAGTACGCCCATCCTGGCGGCCTCGGCGCGCAGCCGGGCCAGGTGCTTCTCGCGTTCCTCGGGCTCGTTGGCGGCGGCGTACTGGAAGAGGTCCGCGTAGCCGCGTACCGACATCAGGGGCGTACGCAGCTCGTGCGAGGCGTCCGCGACGAACCGGCGCAGTCGCTGCTCGGCCTCGGTGCGGACGGCGAGCGCGTCGTCGATGTGCTCCAGCATGGTGTTGAACGCGGTGCGCAGTTCCTCGACCTCGGGTCCACCGCGCCCGCCCCCGGCCCGCACCTCCAGCCCCGCCGAGCCGGTGAGGTTGTGCGAGGTGATGCCGCGGGCGGTGTGGGCCATGTCGCTGAAGGGCTTCAGCCCGCGCCGCAGTACCGTCCGGCCGATCACGACGAGCCCGAGCAGGGCGAGCGCGAAGGTGACGACCTGGACCGTGATCAGTTGCCGCACGGTGGCCTGCATGTCCTGCATGGGCGCCGCGGTGACGAGGACGACGCCGGGTTCGACCTCGCAGGCACGCAGCTTGTACGTGCCCTCCCCCGCGATGTGCGCGGTGCGCAGCAGGTGCGCGTCACCTCCGTCCGGCAACGCCTGGGCGACGGCGGTGAGCTCGGCGGTGTCGGCGGGGACGTCGGCGGGCTTGCGCAGGACCGCCGTACGGCCCTGGACGTCGTACACGGCGGTGAACCAGCCGTAGTAGGGCCGCCGCTGGACGATGCCGTGCGCCTGGGCGTCCTTGGACTGGGTGACCTGGACGAGCTTCATCTGCTCGCCGAGCTGACGCTCCAGGTACTCCTTCATGTACGTCGTCAGGGCCGTGCCGACGACGGCGAACACGACGAGGGACAGCACGCCGATGCCGAGGGCCAGCCGGGTGCCCAGGCGTGTGCGGCGGTAGGCGCCCCGCAGACGGCGCAGCGCGCCGCCGGTCCCGGGGCTGCTCACTCGGCGACCTGCCGCACCACGTACCCGACGCCGCGCACGGTGTGGATGAGCGACTCGCCGCTGTCGGTCTCACCGTTGCCGTCGAGCTTGCGGCGCAGTCGGCTGACGACGAGTTCCACCACGTTGGAGCGGCCGCCGAAGCCGTACTCCCACACGTGGTCGAGGATCTGGGCCTTGGTGAGGACGGTCGGCGACTTGCGCATGAGGTAGCGCAGGACCTCGTACTCGGTCGGGGTGAGGGTGAGCAGCCGGTCGGCGCGCCGCACCTCACGGGTGTCCTCGTCCATCGTCAGGTCGGCGACCTGGAGCACGGAGCGCTGGAAGCCGGGGCCCGCGGCGCGGCGCAGGACGGTCCGCAGCCGCGCCATGAGCTCTTCCACGGCGAACGGCTTGACGAGGTAGTCGTCGCCGCCTCGGGTGAGGCCCGCGACCCGGTCCGCGACGCCGTCGCGGGCGGTGAGGAAGACGACGGGCACCATCGTCCCGGACTGCCGCAGCCGGTCGAGGACGGCGAACCCGTCGAGGCCGGGCAGCATCAGGTCGAGCACCACGATGTCGGGGTGGAACTCGGCGGCCCGGCGCAGCGCGTCCTCTCCAGAGTACGCCGTCATCGCCTCCCAGCCCTCGTAGCGGGCGACCGTCGCGACGAGGTCGGCGATGGGAGGGTCGTCGTCCACGACCAGGAGGCGCACTTTTTCCACCTGCTCATAGTGCGTGACGTGGCCGCCGACGCCATAGCCGCCGACGTCCCTGATCCACATCGATAAACACTTGAAAGTTGAGCGACAGGAAAACGACAGCTCCCACCGGGCAGGCTCGGTGTCCCCACACCCGAACGAGGAGCTGCTCTCCGTGACCACTGTCGAACGTGTCCAGCCGCCCCCGACGGCGATACGCCCGAAGGTGGTGGCCCGCACCGGGCTGTACGCCCTGCTGGCCGCGAACGCGGCCGTCGTGACCGTGTTCTTCCTCCAGGCCGGGCCCGGCTCGGACACCCTGATCATGCTCGGCCGGCTGGCGGGCCTGTACGGGGCGCTCCTGATGGCCTTCCAGCTGCTGCTGGTGGCCCGCCTGCCGTGGCTCGACCACCGGATCGGCATGGACCGGCTGACGTCCTGGCACCGCTGGGTCGGCTTCGGCCTGCTGTGGACGCTGCTGTCGCACGCGCTGTTCATCGCCCTGGGCTACGCGGGTGCGGCGTCGGCGTCCTTCTGGGACGAGCTGGTGGAGCTGGCCACGACGACCGAGGGCGTGCTGCGGGCGATCGTCGCGCTGGCCCTGATCCTCGTGATCGGCGGGGTGTCGGCCCGCTTCGCGCGGCGCCGGCTGGCCTACGAGACCTGGCACTTCATCCACCTCTACACGTATGTGGCGGTGGTGCTGGCCTTCACGCACCAGGTCGCGGTGGGCACCACCTTCACCACCTCGTCCGCGGCCACCGCCTACTGGTGGGGCCTGTGGGGCGTGGCGCTCGGTTCGGTGTTCCTGGGCCGGGTGGTCCTGCCGGTGTGGCGGAACCTGCGCCACCAGCTACGGGTCTCGGCCGTCGTCCCCGAGTCCGACAACGTCGTCTCGATCTACGTCACCGGGCGCGACCTCGACCTGCTGCCCGCGCGGGCGGGGCAGTTCTTCCTGTGGCGGTTCCTGACCAGGGACCGCTGGTGGCAGGCGAACCCGTTCTCCCTGTCGGCCGCCCCCGACGGCAACCGGCTGCGGCTGACCGCGAAGACGGCGGGCGAGGGCACCGCGGCCCTGCGGCATCTGAAGGTGGGCACGCGGGTCTTCGCCGAGGGCCCCTACGGCGCCTTCACCACCCTGCACCGCACCCGCTCGGAGACCCTGCTCGTCGCGGGCGGCGTGGGCATCACCCCGATCCGGGCCCTGCTGGAGGACCTGCACGACCATGTCGTGCTCATCTACCGGGTGGCCACGGACCGGGACGCGGTGCTCCTCGACGAGCTGCGGGAGCTCGCGTACGCCAAGGGCGCCGAGCTGCACGTGGTGACCGGACCGGCCACACCGGACAAGCTGGCGCCGCGCGAGCTCGCGCGGCTCGTTCCGGACGTCGCCGAACGGGACGTCTTCGTGTGCGGGCCGCCCGCCATGACGAGCGCGGTGCTGCGCACCCTCCGCGACCTGGGCGTACCCAGGCCGCAGATCCACTTCGAGCGTTTCAGCCTGGCGGGATGAGAGAGACACCGTGAAACGAGCACTGCCTGTAGTGGCCCTGTCCATCGCCGGTCTGATCCCGCTGTGGCGCTACGCACCGTCGAGCGGTACGACGACGACCACCGAGGTCGCCGCGCCCGCCTCGACTCCGTCTTCATCTTCTTCGTCGCCTTCCTCGTCGTCGTCTTCGTCTTCTTCGTCACCTTCCTCGTCCGCGTCGTCCTCGGCCGCGGCCTCCCAAGTCGTCCAGGGCTCCACCGTCAACACCTCCAAGGGCGCCGTGCAGGTGGAGGTGACCTTCGAGGGCGACAAGATCAGTTCGGTGCGGATGCTCCAGCAGCCGAACCACCCGCAGACCACGGCGGCCGTGCCGAAGCTGATCCAGGAGACGCTCCAGGCACAGAGCGCCGACATCGACGCGGTGTCCGGCGCCACGATCACCAGCGACGGATACGTCACGTCGCTGCAGGCCGCCCTCGACGCGAAGGGATAGCGGGATGCGGCGCGTCGAACAGGTGATGGGGTTCCCGGTCTCGCTGAGGATCGACGACGAGAACGCGTCCGAGGAGACCGCGGACCCCGTGTTCGCGTGGCTGCGCGAGGTCGACGCCCGCTTCAGCCCGTTCCGTGCGGACAGCGAGGTGTCCCGGCTCGACCGGGGTGAGCTCACCCCCCACGAGCTCAGCCCGGACCTGACCGAGGTCCTCGGCCTGTGCGAGGAGTACCGGGTCGCGACCGGCGGCGCGTTCGACGTGCGGCTGCCCGGCCGCGGCCTGGACCCCTGCGCGATGGTGAAGGGCTGGTCGGTGCAGCGGGCCGCCAACCTCCTCAGCGGTCGGGGGACTTCCCGGTTCTGTCTGAACGCCGGTGGTGACGTGGTGGCCGCGGGCGGTCCCTGGCGGGTGGGCGTACGCCATCCCGAGCGGGCCGACCGGCTGTGCACGGTGCTGGAGATCACCGACGGCGCGGTGGCGACCTCCGCGCGCTACGAACGCGGGGACCACATCCTCGACGGGCGCACCGGCCGCCCGGCCACCGGGCTGCTCAGCGTCACCGTCGTGGCGCCGTCACTGACCGAGGCGGACGCGACGGCGACGGCGGCGTTCGCGATGGGCGCGGAGGGCGTCGAGTGGGTCGCGTCGCGCGAGGGGTGCGAGGTGTTCGCGGTCGACGCCGAGCGCAGGGTCCTGCGTACGGCGGGGCTTCCTGTGGCCGGATGACCACCTCTGTGCGGCCGGGCGAGCCCCAAGTCCCTTGCGGGCGACCGGACTCGAAACATGCCGGAAGCATTGACGTGCCCCTGCCTGAAACGTAACTTCTGGTCGAAGCTCCGCACAGTGTTCGCGATTTCGAACACTCTCGGCCGTCAAAGGGGACCCGCCGTGTTCCGCACCCGCTCTTGGTTCGTCCTGGGGGCAGCACTGCTGGCCCTGTTCGCGTCGCTGCTCACCCAGCCCACCACGCCCGCCGCCGCGGCCGCCGGGCAGCCGTACACCAACCCCGTCAAGTCCCAGAAGGGCGCGGACCCCTGGCTGGAGTACTACAACGGCGACTACTACCTGGTCACCACGACGTTCACCAACGAGCTGACCATGCGCAGGTCACCGACGCTCGCCGGGCTCGCCACCGCCCCCAGCGTCCAGATCTGGTCGGACACCACCGCCGGCCGCAACGCCAACATCTGGGCTCCGGAGATCCACTTCTTCGACGGCCACTGGTACCTGTACTACTCCGCCGCGAACAGCGGAGCCGCCTGCTGCGACACCCAGCGCACCCACGTCCTTCAGAGCGCGGGCACCGACCCGCTCGGCCCGTACACGTACAAGAACAGTCTCACCGGCTCCAACCTCGACCCCGGTGGCTGGCTGATCGACGCCAGCGTGCTCACGTACAACGGCAAGCTGTACCTGGTGGGCAGCGGCTTCGTCGGCGGCGGCAAGCAGAGCCTGGTCATCGCGCCGATGAGCAACCCGTACACGCTGAGCAGTTCGACCTTCACGGTCATCTCCAGCCCGACGCTGAGCTGGGAGACCTCCGGCGCCCCGGTCAACGAGGGCCCCGAGCCGCTCTACCACGACGGCCGGACCTTCCTCACCTTCTCCGCCAGCTCCTGTCAGACCGCCGACTACAAACTCGGCCAACTCGAACTGACCGGCGGCGACCCGCTCAGCCCCGCTTCCTGGACGAAGAAGCAGACCCCGGTGTTCCAGCGCGATGACGCGGCCGGCGTCTACGGCCCCGGCCACAACGGGTTCTTCACCTCCCCCGACGGCACCGAGAACTGGATCGTCTACCACGCCAACAGCTCATCCGGCGGTGGCTGCGGCAACGGCCGTACGACCCGGGCGCAGAAGTTCACCTGGAACGCGGACGGCACGCCGAACTTCGGCACTCCGGTCGCGATCGGCACCACCCTCGCGGGCCCCTCGGGCGAGAGCGCGACGACCCCGACGGCGTACACGATCGTCAACCGCAACAGCGGCAAGTGCCTGGACGTCGAGGGCGGCAACGCCGCGGACGGCGCCAACATCCTCCAGTGGACCTGCAACGGCGGCGCCAACCAGAAGTGGCGGATCGAGGACCAGGGCAATGACACCAGCCGGCTGGTCGATGTCGCCACCGGCAAGGTCATGGACACCGCCGACTGCTCCACCGCCGACGGGGCGGACCTGCGCCAGTGGTCGTGGCTGAACAACAACTGCCAGAAGTTCCGGCTCGTTTACACCGGCGGCGACTCCGTGCGGATCACCAACGCCAACAGCGGCAAGGTCGCCGACGTGGCGGGCTGCGGTACCGGCGACGGCGTCGACGTACGCCAGTGGAGCTGGCTCGGCAACACCTGCCAGCAGTGGCAGCTCAAGCCCACCGTCTGACATCCGCCCCCGGGAGAAACCAGGATCATGAGACGCCTTCTCTGCCGCCTGCTGACCGCGGTCCTCGCCACGCTGGCCCTGCTGACCATCGGCACACCGGCCCACGCACTCGCCCCCGCCTCGCCCGCCGTGACCTTCACCAACCCGCTCGCCGAACAGCGTGCCGACCCGCAGATCTACAAACACACCGACGGCTACTACTACTTCACCGCGACCGTCCCGGCGTACGACAGGATCGTGCTGCGCCGGGCCACCACCCTCCAGGGTCTGAACACCGCCCCGGAGACGACGATCTGGACCAAACACGCCGCCGGGGTGATGGGCGCGCACATCTGGGCGCCGGAGATCCACTTCATCGACGGCAAGTGGTACGTCTACTTCGCCGCCGGGTCGACCAGTGACGTGTGGGCGATCCGGATGTACGTCCTGGAGAGCGACGCCGCGAACCCGCTGACCGGCACCTGGACGGAGAAGGGCCAGATCGCGACCCCGGTCTCCTCCTTCTCCCTCGACGCCACCACCTTCACCGCGAACGGCGTGCGCTATCTCGCCTGGGCGCAGCGCAATCCGTCCGAGGACAACAACACCAGCCTGTTCCTCGCGAGGATGGCCAACCCCTGGACGATCCAGGGCACTCCGGTCGAGATCTCGCAGCCCACGCTGTCCTGGGAGACCGTCGGCTACAAGGTCAACGAGGGCCCGGCGGTCATCCAGCACGGCGGCAAGGTCTTCATGACCTACTCCGCCAGCGCGACCGACGCCAACTACTGCCTGGGCATGCTGACCGCGTCCGCCTCCGCCGATCTGCTCGACGCGGCCTCCTGGAGCAAGGGGTCCTCGCCGGTGTTCCGGAGCAGCGCCGCGACCTCGCAGTACGGGCCGGGCCACAACTCGTTCACGGTCTCCGAGGACGGCAAGTCGGACATCCTCGTCTACCACGACCGCAACTACAAGGACATCAGCGGCGACCCCCTGAACGACCCCAACCGCCGTACCCGCCTGCAGAAGATCTACTGGAACGCCGACGGCACGCCCAACTTCGGCATTCCGGTCGCCGACGGCGTCACCCCGGTCCGCTTCTCCTCGTACAACTTCCCGGACCGCTACATCCGCCACTGGGACTTCCGCGCCAAGATCGAGCCGAACGTCACCAACCTGGCCGACTCGCAGTTCCGGGTGGTGAGCGGGCTCGCCGGGACCGGGGCCGTCTCCCTCGAATCGGCCAACTACCCGGGCTACTACCTCCACCAGAGGAACAACGAGGTCTGGGTGGAGAAGGACGACGGCACGGCCGCCTTCAGGAACGACGCCAGCTTCTACCGGCGGGCGGGCCTCGCCGACACGGTCTCCGGTGTCTCGTTCGAGTCGTACAGCGCCGCCGGCCGCTACCTCCGGCACTACGACTACCTGCTCTACACCCAGCCCGCCGACACGACGCTCGCCAGGGCGGACGCGACGTTCTACGCCGAGTGACCCACCCCGGCACCTTCGGATCCAGCCACAGCCCGGCCGCTCCCGCGGCCGGGCTGTGCTGTTGAAATGAGCCAACTTACCGGCGAGTACGAATCGTGGCCATTCACCCTCAAGTGCCGAAATCCCACCCTTCCACCCAACGTGAATTTTGATTATGAAGAGGGGAACTAATAAAAGTTTCAATTTACAGCGGGGGAAACAGTTCGTTTCCGCAAGATCGAAGTGGACCCCGTGTTCGACACTGCGTCAGCAGGCATTGCCGCAGGCCGAATCGGGGTCGCGGAGCCGACCGACCAGCGGTCACCGACCCCCTCAACTCCCCGGAACAAGGCCTCTGTTGCCAGCTCGCACCCGGCTCGGCGGCGGCTGTGTCGACCGTGTTACGTCCGGTAATGGCAGCCTCCTTGAGAGTTTGACTTTCACGGGGATGCGCAATAAGCATGAGCGTGCTTCACATCAGCTGTCGGCTTGTTGTGAAGCGCAAGCGCTCTCCGCTCTCCCCCACCAATCCTCACCCTCGTGCGATTTGGAGCGTTCGCGTGCCTGTGTCGAAGTTCGATACTTCCGGCCTGTTTGCCGTAGAGGACATCGTCATCGCCCTGAACCCGTTCGCCGTCCCCTCGGCACGGGTCACGGCGGCCGCCGTACGGGCGGGCGGTCTCGGGGTGCTCGACCTCACCGCGGGTGGGCGCCGGGCGGCGGCGGAACTCGCGCCGGCCGAGGAATGGTCGGCCGCCGGTTTCGGCGTACGGCTCCGCGACAACGATGCCTTTCCCGCGCGGGACCTCCCCGCCTGTGTCCACACCGTCCTGCTGACCGCCGACGCCTCCTGCACGCCCGCGGACTTCCCCAGCCACCGCGTACTCGTCGAGGTGACCGGCCGCGCCCAGGCGTTACGGGCCGCCGCGGCCGGGGCAGACGGGCTGATCGCCCGGGGCCATGAGGCGGGCGGTCCCGTGGGCGAGCTGAGCACCTTCGTACTGCTCCAACAGCTCCTCGACGACGACGAGTTGGACCTTCCGGTCTGGGCCTGCGGCGGCGCCGGCCCGCACACGGCGGCGGCCGTCGTCGCGGGCGGTGGCGCCGGTGTCGTCCTGGACACCCAACTCGCCCTGCTCGCCGAGGCCGAGGCCGAACTGCCCGCCGGGACCTCCGCGCTGCTCGCCGGGCTCGACGGCTCCGAGACCACCGTGGAGGACGGCCGCCGAGTCGTACGACGCCGGGGTGCCCAGGAGGGCACGCCCGCCCCCGAGGTCGGTCAGGACGGCTTCCTCGCCGCCCGTTTCCAGGAGCGCTGGGGCACCGTCCACGCGGCGGTGCGGGGCGTACGGGACGCCGTCCTCGACGCGTTGAAGAGCGCGGGCCCCGGTCTCGACCCGGCGAAGAACGCGGGTGCCTCGCTCGGCCCCGACGGCTCGGGCGGCCGCCCCTTCGGGAGCGAACTGCCCGTCGCCCAGGGGCCGATGACCCGGGTGAGCGACCAGGCCGCGTTCGCCGCCGAGGTGAGCGGCCACGGCGGGCTGCCCTTCATCGCGCTCGCACTGTCCGGCGCCGACCAGACCCGCGCCGTACTGGAACAGACCAGGGACGCGCTCGGCGACGCGCCCTGGGGCGTCGGCGTCCTCGGCTTCGCCGCCGAGGAGATCAAGGCCGCCCAGCTGGAGGTCGTACGGGAGATCCGCCCGTCCCACGCGATCATCGCGGGCGGGCGTCCCGCGCAGGCCGCCGCGCTGGAGGAGGTGGGCATCTCCACCTTCCTGCACGTGCCGTCGCCGGGGCTGCTGAAGCAGTTCCTGGAAGCGGGCGCGCGCAAGTTCGTCTTCGAGGGCGCCGAGTGCGGCGGCCATGTCGGGCCGCGCAACAGCTTCCCGCTGTGGGAGGCGCAGCTCGGCGTGCTCGACGACTTCCTGGCGGGCGCGAAGAACGGCACCGCCACCGAACTCCAGCTGTTCTTCGCGGGCGGGGTGCACGACGAGCGCTCCGCCGCCATGGTCACCGCACTCGCCGCGCCGCTGAGCGCGCGGGGTGCCGCCGTGGGCGTGCTGATGGGCACGGCGTACCTGTTCACCGAGGAGGCAGTGAGCGCGGGCGCGGTGCTGCCCCTGTTCCAGCGGCAGGTGATCGACGCCGAGCGCACCGACCTCCTGGAGACCGCTCCCGGACACGCCACCCGCTGTGTCCACAGCGCGTTCACCGACGAGTTCGCCGCGGTCAAGGAGGACCTGGCCGCCCGCGGGACACCCGGCCGCGAGGCCTGGGAACAGCTGGAGCGGCTCAACGTGGGGCGGCTGCGGCTGGCCAGCAAGGGTATCGAGCGGGTCGACGGCGGGCTGAGCGCGGTCGGCGAGGACAGACAGCTCGCCGAGGGCATGTTCATGGCCGGCGAGGTCGCCGTGCTGCGCTCCGCCGTCACCACCGTCGCCGAGCTGCACGCCTCCGTCACCAGCGGCGCGGCCGGCTTCCTGGCGGCGCGCCGGGAGGCCCTCGGCATCGGGGAACCCGCCGCCGAACCCTCCCCCGAACCGCTGGACATCGCGATCGTCGGCATGGCCTGCATGTTCCCCGGCGCCCCCGACCTCGCCACCTTCTGGGCGAACGTGCTGGCGGGCGAGGACGCCGTCACCGAGGTGCCCGCCACCCGCTGGGACGCCGAGCTCTACCACGACCCGCGGGGCGCCGGGGAGAAGACCCCGTCGCGCTGGGGCGGCTTCCTGCCCGAGATCCCCTTCGAGCCGCTGCGATACGGCATCCCGCCCGCCTCGCTGCCCGCGATCGAGCCGGTGCAGCTGCTCGCCCTGGAGGCGGCGCGCCGCGCCCTGGAGGACTCCGGCTACGGCAGCCGGTCCTTCGACCGGGCCCGCGCGTCGGTCGTGTTCGGCGCGGAGGCGGGCAGCGACCTGTCCAACGCGATGACCCTGCGCTCCGTCCTGCCCGCCTACCTGGGCAGCCTGCCGCCCGCGCTGGACGAACGGCTGCCCAAGCTCACCGAGGACTCCTTCCCCGGCATCCTCGCCAACGTCATCGCGGGCCGGATCGCCAACCGCCTCGACCTCGGCGGCGCCAACTACACCGTGGACGCCGCCTGCGCCTCCTCCCTCACCGCCGTCGACGTGGCGTGCAAGGAACTGGCGAGCGGGACGAGCGACCTGGTGCTGTGCGGCGGCGCCGACCTGCACAACGGCATCAACGACTACCTGCTCTTCGCCTCCGCGCACGCCCTCTCGCCCTCCGGCCGCTCCGCGCCCTTCGACAGCGCGGCCGACGGCATCGCGCTCGGCGAGGGCGTCGGCTGTGTCGTCCTCAAGCGGCTCGCGGACGCCGAGCGGGACGGCGACCGGGTGTACGCGGTGATCAAGGGCGTCGGCAGCGCCAGCGACGGCCGGGCGCTCGGTCTGACCGCGCCCCGGCCCGAGGGCCAGTACAACGCGCTGACCCGGGCCTACCGCAACGCGGGCATCTCGCCCGCCGAGGTCGGGCTCGTCGAGGCCCACGGCACCGGCACCGTCGTCGGTGACCGCACCGAACTCGGCTCCCTCACGCGGGTGTTCGAGGAGGCCGGGACTCCGCCCGGCGCGTGCGCGCTCGGCTCGGTCAAGTCGCAGATCGGGCACACCAAGTGCGCGGCCGGACTCGCCGGACTGATCAAGACCTCGCTCGCCCTGCACACCGGCGTGAAGCCGCCGACCCTGCACCTCACCGAGCCGAACCCGGCCTGGGACGCGCAGAGCAGCCCGTTCGCCTTCCACACCGAGGCCCGCCCCTGGTCCGCCGCCCCGGCCGAACGGGTGGCCGGGGTCAGCGCCTTCGGCTTCGGCGGCACCAACTTCCACGTCGTCCTGCGGGCCCACGAGGACGGGCCGCCGCCGGTCACCTCGGCCCAGCAGTGGCCCGCCGAGCTCTTCACGTTCCGGGGCGCGGACCGGGCGGCGGCGGTACGGGCCGCCTCCGAACTGCTCGCCCTCGTGGAGGCGGATCCCGGACCGTACGAGCCGTGGCGGCTGCGGGACTTCGCGCTCGCCGCGTCCCGGCGCGCGGAGGCCGCCACCACCCGGAGCACCACGGGCACGGCAAGCACCGCGAGCACGGCAAGCACCGCGAGCACCGCGAGCACCCGTGGCGCCCGGACCTGGATCGCCCTCGTCGCCGGGTCGACCGAGGAGCTGACGGCGCTGCTGCGCCGCGCGATCGCCGGTGAACACGCCCCGAAGGACGGCCTGTTCGCTGCCGACGAGGACGAGACGGGTGACGTGGCACTGCTCTTTCCCGGGCAGGGCAGCCAGCGCCCCGGGATGTTCGCCGAACTCTTCGTCGCCTTCCCCGAACTCCAGCGCCACCTGCGGCTCGACGAGACGACGACCCGAGTCCTCTTCCCACCGGCCGCCTTCGACGAGGCGGGCCGCAAGGAGCAGCAGGAGCGCATCACCGACACCACCGTCGCGCAGCCCGCGCTCGGTCTGACCGGGCTCGCCGCGTTCCAGCTCCTGACCAGGGCGGGAGTGCGCCCGGCGATGGCCGCGGGCCACAGCTACGGAGAACTGGCCGCGCTGGCCGCGGCGGGCGCCCTCACCCCCGACGCGCTGCTGCGCACCAGCCGCGAACGCGCCGCCGCCATCCTGCGCGCCACCGGCGAGGGCGACCCCGGCACCATGGCCGCCGTCGCCGCGGGCGAACCGGAGGTCGCGGCGGCGCTCACCGCCGCGGGCCTGGCCGGCTCGGTGGTGACGGCGAACCGCAACTCGCCCCGTCAGACGGTCATTTCGGGTCCCACCGAGGACATCCTCACCGCCGTCGAGCGACTGCGCGCCCAGGGGCTCGGCGCCAAGCGCATCCCGGTCGCCTGCGCGTTCCACAGCCCGCTGGTCGCGGCGGCCGGCGAGACCTTCGCCGAGGTGCTCGCCGAAGTCCCCCTCGCCCCCACCGACTTCCCTGTCTGGTCGAACCGTACGGCCACCCGATACCCGCAAGGTCCCGAGGAGATCCGGGCCGAACTCGCCGCGCAGATCGGCTCCCCGGTCCGGTTCGCCGACCAGATCGAGGCGATGTACGAGGCCGGGGCCCGGGTCTTCGTCGAGGCCGGACCCGGCTCGGTGCTGACCCGGTTGGTGGGTGCGGTCCTCGGCGACCGGCCGCACCGCACGGTCGCCCTGGAGGACGGCCGACGTGCCGGTCTCACCGGGTTCCTCGCCGCGCTCGCCCAACTGGCCGTCGCCGGTGCGGACATCAGGACCGCGTGGCTCTTCCAGGGCCGGGACGCGGTCCCCGCCGACGCCCGCGCCCCGCGTCCCAGGCGCGCCGCGTGGACGGTCGACGGCCATCTGATCCGTACGGCGGACGGCGTGATCCCCGCCGCCGCACTCCACCCCGCCGAGCGTGTCCCGGAGGCCCTCGTGACCCACAGCAGCCCGGTCGGACCCGTGGCGGCGGCCACCGGGTCCGAGGCCCTGATCAGCGAGTTCCTGCGCACGAGCCGGGAGATGATCGCGGCGCAGCGGGATGTGATGCTGGGGTACCTGGGAGCGGATCCGGGGATACGTCCCGCGGCCCCCGCCCCGATCACGTACACCGACGCTCCGGTCACGGTGACCGCGCTGCCCGCCGCCGCGCCGGTCGCCGTGGCCGTACCGGCAGGCGGCTCGGTGCTGTCGGTCGTGCTCGAAGTGATCGGCGAGCGCACCGGTTACCCGGTCGACATGATCGAACCCGACCTCGACCTCGAAGCCGACCTCAGCGTCGACTCCATCAAGAGAGCCGAGATAGCCGGCGAACTCGCCACCCGCCTCGGCCTCACCGCGACCGGCGACACCGACGTCGAAGAGCTGACCAAGGCACGTACCGCCGCCGCCATCACGGCGCTGGTCGAGCGGGTGACCGGCTCGGGAGCCACCCCGGCGCCCGTTTCCGCCCCCGCCTCAGGGACGGCCCCGACCGCCGAATCCGTCCTCGCCGTCGTCCTCGAAGTGATCGGCGAGCGCACCGGCTACCCCGTCGACATGATCGAACCCGACCTCGACCTCGAAGCCGACCTCAGCGTCGACTCCATCAAGAGAGCCGAGATAGCCGGCGAACTCGCCACCCGCCTCGGCCTCACCGCGACCGGCGACACCGACGTCGAAGAGCTGACCAAGGCACGTACCGCCGCGAGCATCGCCGCGCTGGTGGCGGGCGCCCGGGGTGAGGCGGCCGAACCCGTGGGCCCGGAAGCCGGGCCGGCCGAACCCGAACCCGTCGTCGTGGCGCCCAAGCGTCTCGTGATGCGGGAGTTCGACCTCGCCCCCGCCGATCCGGCGCCCTCCAGTGACCTGCTGATCGGCCGCAGTTTCCTGCTGCTCGGTTCCGGACCGGTCGCCGAGGCGCTGACCGCCCGCCTGACCCTGCACGGCGCCCACGCGGTGACCGCCGAAGAACCCCCGGCCGAGGGAGAGTTCGACGGGATCGTGCACCTCGTCGCGCCGGACGCCCCGCCCGTCCTGCCGGACGTCTTCCCCGCCTACCAGCGGGTGCTGGCGGGCAACCCGCGCTGGGTGCTGGCCGCGGGCGCCTCCGCCGGGCTGCGCGGCTTCTTCCGCTCCCTCGCGCGGGAGTACCCCGACACGGTCGCCCGGGTCGTCGAGCACGCGCCCGGCACCGCGCCCGAGGACATCGCCGCGGAACTGGTCGCCGAGCTCACCGCGCCCGACCACGAGCCGGTCGTCCTGCGCTCCCCCGGCACACGGCGCGGACTGCGCATGACCGAGGAGGGGCTCGGTCTGCTCGGCAGCACGGGCGCGGGACCGGCCGGGGACGGTGCCGCCGAGGCCGCCGCGCTCGGCCTGGACGCCGACTCGGTCGTCCTGCTGGTGGGCGGCGCCCGGGGGATCACCGCCCGGTTCGCCGCGACCCTGGCCGCCGCGAGCCGCTGCCGGATCGAACTGTTCGGCCGCACCGCCCTGCCCGAGGGCGCGGAGGACCCCGCCCTCGCCGCCGCGGGCACCGCCGGTGAATTGCGGAGCGCGCTCATCGCGGGCGGGCTGCGCGTCCCCGCCGAGATCGAGCGGGCGATCGGCCGGATCCAGGCCGAACGCGAGGTGCGCGCCACCCTGCGCACACTCGCCGCGCTCGGCTCCGAGGTCCGCTACCGCACCGTGGACGCGCTGGACGGCGACGCCGTGCGCCGGGCGGTGAAGGAGATCCACGCCGATCACGGGCGACTCGACGGCGTCGTGTACGCGGCGGGCGTGATCGAGGACAAGCTGATCGCCGAGAAGAGCCCGCGGTCCTACGACCGGGTGTTCCGTACGAAGGTCGACGGCGCACGCGAACTGCTGGCCGCGCTGGGCGAGTTGCCGGACGGGGAAGGCCCCCGGTTCACCGTGCTGTTCGGCAGTATCGCCGCGACCCTCGGCAACCGCGGCCAGTCAGACTACGCCGCCGCCAACGACGCCCTGGAGACCCTCGGCGCCCGCTGGACAGGCTCCGGTACCGGCCGCCGCGGACTGACCGTCCACTGGGGTCCATGGGCGCCGACCGGCGACGGCAACCACGGCATGGTCACCCCCGAGCTGATGCGGCACTACGCGGGCCGCGGCATCCAGCTCATCGACCCCGACGAGGGCACCATGAGCCTGCTGCGCGAGTTGGCCTGGGGACCCGAGGGCGACACCGCCGTCGTCTACACGGCGTCGGGCTGGTGACCGAGGTGACCGGCCCCCGCGCCGAACCCATCGCCATCGTCGGCATGTCGGTGCTCTTCCCGGGCGCCCCCGACCTCGCCACGTACTGGCACAACCTGGTCTCCGGTGTCGACGCCATCACCGAGGTGCCGTCCGGCCGCTGGGACGCCGAGGAGTACTACGCGCCCGGCGCCGAGGCCCGCGCCGACCGGGTCTACTGCCGGCGCGGCGGTTTCGTGGACGAGCTGGCCGAGGTGGACGTCACCGAGTTCGGGATCATGCCGGCGGCGGTCCCGGCCACCGAGCCCGACCAGCTGATCGCGCTGCGGGTGGCCGCGGCGGCCCTCGCCGACGCGGGCGGCCAGGACCGGCTGCCCGCCGACCGGCACCGGGTCGGTGTCGTGCTCGGCCGGGGCGGCTATCTCACCCCCGGCCTGGTCCGGCTCGACCAGCGGGTGCGGACCGCGAGCCAGCTCGTGCGCACCCTGGGCGAACTGCTGCCGGACCTCGGCGCCGACCGACTGGAGGCGGTGCGGCAGGCGTTCACCGACCGGCTCGGGCCCGAGGCACCGGAGTCCTCGATCGGTCTCGTGCCCAACCTCGCCGCGTCCCGGCTGGCGGGCCGGCTCGACCTGCGCGGGCCCGCCTACACCGTGGACGCCGCCTGCGCCTCCTCGCTCATCGCCGTCGACCACGCCGTGCGCGAACTCGGCAGCGGGCGCTGTGACGTGATGCTGGCGGGCGGGGTGCACCACTGCCACGACATCACCTTCTGGAGCGTGTTCAGCCAACTCGGCGCGCTCTCCCCGAGCGAGCGCATCCGGCCGTTCGACCGGGGCGCGGACGGCGTGCTGATCGGTGAGGGCACCGGCGTCGTCGTCCTCAAGCGGCTCGCCGACGCCGAGCGGGACGGCGACCGGATCTACGCCGCGATCACCGGCACCGGCGTCGCCTCCGACGGACGTACGACCAGTCTGATGGCGCCCGACTCCGGCGGCCAGGTCCGCGCGGTCCGCCAGGCCTGGGAGGCCGCCGGGCTCGACCCGTCCGCCCCCGGCTCGATCGGCCTCCTGGAGGCACACGGCACCGCCACCCCCGCGGGCGACGGCACCGAACTGACCACGCTCGCCGAGGTGTTCGGGCCACCGCCGACGGACACCTCCAAAGGCGTGCCGGACGCCGTCATCGGCTCGGTGAAGTCGATGATCGGCCACACCATGCCCGCGGCGGGCGTCGCCGGGCTGATCAAGGCCGCGCTCGCCGTCCACCACCAGGTGCTCCCGCCGACCCTGCACTGCGACGACCCGCACCCGGCGCTCGCCCGCACCCGGTTCACCCCCATCGGCGCCGCCCTGCCCTGGCGGACCGACGACCGGCAGCCGGTGCGCCGGGCCGCCGTCAACGCCTTCGGGTTCGGCGGCATCAACGCGCACGTCGTGCTCGAAGAGGTCGCGGTCGCGCGGCGGCCGGCCGAGGTGTACGAGCCGGAGCCGGTACTGCGGCTGACCGCGCCGACACCCGAGGCGATGGCCGCGCTCCTCGACCGCTCCGACTCCGCGATCATCGCCGCCGGTCTCGACGAACGCGCCCCCGCCACCGATCCGGTGCGGCTCGCCGTCGTCGGGCCGACGGCCAAGCGGCTGGCGCTGGCCCGCAAGGCGGTCGCCAAGGGGAAGGGGTGGCGCGGTCGGGGCGACGTGTGGTTCGTGCCGCGTCCCCTGCTGGGCCCCGGCGGCGGCAGGCTCGCGTTCGTCTTCCCCGGCCTCGAGGCCGAGTTCGCGCCCAACTCCGAGGACGTAGCACGGCACTTCGGGCTGCCCTGGTCGCGCGCCGTCACCGACGCCACCGTGGGTGACGTGGGCCGGCAGGGCACCGGCGTCTTCGAGCTCGGCCGGCTCCTCGACACCGCGCTGCGCCGCCTCGGCGTCGTCCCGGACGCGCTCGCCGGGCACAGCCTCGGCGAGTGGACCGCGATGGCCGCCGCCGGAATCCACCCTCCCGAGGAGGTGGACGCCTTCCTCACAGGCTTCGACCCCGACGCGCTGAGCGTCCCCGGGCTGGCCTTCGCCGCGATCGGCGCCTCCGCCGAGGTGGTACTGACCGAACTGGACGGCCGCGGGGACGTGGTCCTCTCCCACGACAACGCGCCCAACCAGTCGATGATCTGCGGCCCCGAGCCCGCCGTCGCCGCACTGGTCGAGGTGTTCAGGGCCCGGGCGGTGATCTCGCAGATCCTGCCGTTCCGCTCCGGCTTCCACACCCCGATGCTGGAGCCCTACCTCGACCCGATCAGGAAGGCCGCCGAGGCCTACACCCTGCACCCGGCCGCGCTGCCCCTGTGGTCCGCGACGACCGTCGCCCCCTACCCGGACGAACCGGCCGCGATCCGCGAGCTGTTCATCCGCCATCTGCTGGAGCCGGTCCGCTTCCGGCCCCTGGTGGAGACGATGTACGCGGCGGGCTTCCGGGCGTTCGTCCAGCTCGGCGCGGGACAGCTCGGCTCGCTCATCGGCGACACCCTGCACGGCCGCGACCACCTCATGGTCCCCGCGCACTCCCCGCACCGCTCGGGCCTGCCCCAACTCCACCGCGTGGCAAGCGCGTTGTGGGCGGACGGGGCCGCGCCGGACCTCGTCCCGCTGCTGGGTGGCGCCTCGACCGTCACACCGGCCCGCACGGTACGCCGTCCGAGCCGTCCCGTACGGCTGGACCTCGGCGGCGCGAACGTCTCGCTGGACCCGGAGACCCGCGACCGGCTGAGCGCCGCGCTGGCCCGGCCGCGGCACACCGCGCCCCAGGATGCCGACGCCCTGGCGGAACAGGGCCCGCTGGGCGCGGAGTTGTCGGCACTGCTGCGGGACGCGACGGCGCTCGCCTCGGACGTGGTCACGGCGGGGCGACGCGGACGCGGGGCCCCGCCCCGCCTCCGTACGGGCGGCACGCCCCCGAAAAACGGCGCCGATGTTCGTACGGCCGAGCCCGCCACCCCCGAACTCCAGCCCCAGCCCCAGCCCCAGCCCCTCGAAGCAACCCTCCACGTCTCCGTGGACACCATGCCGTACCTCCTGGACCACTGCTTCTTCCGGCAGCCCGCCCAGGCCGATCCCGCCGACCGCTGGCCCGTGGTCCCGGGCACCACCGTGATCGCCCACCTCATGGAGTTCGCCGAGCGGGCCGCGCCCGGCCGGCGCGCGGTGGCCGTCCACGACGTACGGCTGCACCAGTGGATCACCGCCACTCCGGCCGTCGACATCCCCGTACGGATCGTCCCCGAGGGCCCGGACCGGGTCACCGCCTCACTCGGCCCGTACGCCCGCGCCGTGGTCGAACTCGCCCAGGATCGGACCCGGTTCACGCCCCCGGAGCCCTGGACCTTTCCCGCCGCGCGGGAGGAGAAGCCCGAGCTGACCGCGGCGGAGCTGTACTCGCGCCGCTGGATGTTCCACGGCCCGCGCTTCCAGGGCCTGGCCGAACTGACCGCGGTCGGCGACCGGCACGTACGCGGGGTGCTCGTCACCCCGCCCGCGCCGGGCGCCCTGCTGGACAACGTGGGGCAGCTCCTCGGCTACTGGATCATGGCCCGGCAGCCGGTGCGCACGACGGTGTTCCCGGTCGGGATGAAGGAGATCCGCTTCCACGGCCCGCACCCCGCCCCCGGCGAACGTCTGGAGTGCCTGATCCGGATCACCTCCGTCACCGACGCCACCCTCGAGGCGGACATGCAGCTCGTCCATCGGGGGCGGGTGTGGGCGGAGTTCAGCGGCTGGCAGGACCGCCGGTTCGACAGCAATCCGCGCATCCGCAAGGTGGACCGGGAGCCCGAGCGGTACACGCTGTCCCGGATGCAGCCCGGCGGCTGGGCGCTGGTCCACGAGGAGTGGCCCGACCTGGCCACCCGCGAGCTGATCATGCGCAACATCCTGGCGGGCGAGGAACGCGAACGGTACGCGGCGCACGCCCCGCGCGGCCGGCGGCAGTGGCTGCTCGGCCGGATCGCCGCCAAGGACGCCGTACGGAAGGTGATGTGGGACGCCGGGGCGGGCCCCGTCTACCCGGCCGAGGTCAGGGTCGGCAACGATCCGGCCGGCCGCCCCTTCGTGACCGGCGGCTACGGCAGGACCCTGCCCGAACTGCACGTCTCCATCGCCCACCGCGGCGAGACGGCCGTGGCGATGGCCAGGACCGAGGGGCCCTGCGGCATCGACATCGAGGAAGTCACCGACCGCCCCGAGGGCGCCCTCGCCGTCGCCCTCACCACCGCCGAACGCGAGCTGCTCACATCGCTCGTCCACCGGCCGCAAGGAGCCCCCGAACGGCTCTGGTTCACCCGTTTCTGGGCCGCCAAGGAGGCCGTCGCGAAGGCGCGCGGCACCGGACTGGGCGGCGAGCCGAAGCGGTTCGAGATCACCTCGGTCGACGGCGACCGGCTGACCGTCCGCACCGCGGGCGAGGAGTACCGCGTGCGGCACTGTGCGCTGACCACCCCCCGGCCGTCCGCGGGGCCCGGCAAGGAGTACGTCGTGGCCTGGACGGCAGTCAACGATCAGGAGAACGAAGATGACCACTGAACTCGACCGTCCCGTGGGCCAGTCGGACAGGGGACAGGCCCCGGCGCCCGACGCGGCGACCGCGCTCGCCGACATCTCAGCCATCCTGCGCACCGTGCTGGAGGAGTACGGGCTCGACGACTCCGAGATCACCCTCCACACCTCCTTCCACGACGACCTGGAGCTGGAGAGCATCGACCTCGTCACCCTCTCCGCCCAACTGCGCGAGTTCTACGGCGAGCGGGTCAACTTCGCCGCGTTCATAGCCGACCGCGGGCTGGAGGAGATCATCGCGCTCACCGTCGGTGATCTCGTCGGCTACGTCGTGGACTCACTGGCCGTCGCGGAGGTGGGCTGACATGGCGACGATGCGGGTGAACGGCATCGACGTACACGTCCAGCGGCTGGGCCACGAGAGCGGCTCCCCGCGCCCCGTCGTGGTCCTCATCCACGGCCTGCTCATCGACAGCCTCGCCAGCTACTACTTCAGCCTCGCGCCGCGGCTCGCCGAGGAGGGACTGGACGTCGTCATGTACGACCTGCGCGGGCACGGCAAGACCTCCCGGCCGCCGACCGGCTACCGGATGGAGGACTTCGTAGACGACCTCGACGGACTGCTGGACACGCTCGTGATCGACCGCCCGGTGCACCTCGTCGGCAACTCCTTCGGCGGCGCCGTCGCGTACGCCATGGCCGCCGCCCGCCCCGAGCGGGTCGCGAGCGTGATCGCCATCGAGGCGGAACCGCCGGCCCGGGCGTGGGCGCGGAACATGTACGAGGGCCTGGTCGGCGAACAGGGCGGACTGGTGGTCCAGCAGGTCACCCAGTGGCTGCGGGAGAACCCGGGCGAGCGCAACGCCCGGCCGTTCCGGGCGGCGGGCCGGGTGCTCGACGAGACCGCGCTCGCCCAGGAGATCCCGCTCAGCGCTCTCCTCGACGAGGACCTGTCCGCGATCCGCTGCCCGGTCTTCGCCATCTTCGGCGGCGCGTCCAAGCTGTCGGCGCAGACCGGGATGCTGGAGGCCTCGCTCCCCCACTGCCGTACGGTCGTCCTGCCCGACCTCGGCCACTCGGTGCTGGTGGAGGCCACCCAACAGACGTACGCCCTCGTACGCGACTGGCTGCTGCTCGGCCAGGAGGCGCACGCGCTGCGGGAGGCCCGCTAGATGGGCCGGTTCCTGTTCGTGGTGCCGCCGCTGGTCGGGCACGTCAACCCGGCCGTGGGCACCGCGGCGGCACTCGCGGGGCGCGGGCACGAGGTCGCGTGGGCGGGCCACCCGGAACTCGTCCGCGCTCTCGTCGGATCCGACGCCGTCGTCTTCCCCTGCGCCCTCCCCGAGGACGGACTCTCCCGGCCCGCCGACCTGAAGGGACCGGCCGCGTTCCAGTTCCTCTGGGAGGGCTTCCTCGTCCCGCTGGCGGACGCGATGGCGCCCGGGGTACGGGCGGCGATCGAGGCGTACGACCCCGATGTCGTCGTCTGCGACCAGCAGGCGGTGGCGGGTGCGCTGATCGCCGAGTCCCTCGGGCGCGTCTGGGTGACCTCGGCCACCACCTCCGCCGAACTCGTCGACCCGCTGGCCGGTATGCCGAAGGTCGCGGCGTGGCTGGACGGGCTGCTGGCCCGGTTGCGGAACCGGATCTGCGACGGGGCCGGCTCGGCGGACCCCCGCTTCTCCCCGCACGGCGTCCTGGCGTACACCACCCGCGCGCTGCTCGGCCCGGCCGAACTGCCCGACCGGGTCTGGCTGGTGGGCCCGTCCGTCGCCGCCCGCCCCGCGAGCGGCGACGACTTCCCCTGGGACTGGCTGGACGCGTCCCCGCTGCCCACCGTCCTGGTCAGCCTCGGCACGGCCAACAACGACGCCGGGGCCCGTTTCCTGAACGCGGCCGCGCAGGCGCTGGGCGGACTAGCGGGCCGAGTGCGCGCGGTGCTCGTCGACCCCGGCGGCCTCGTCGAGGGCCCGGTCCCGGACAACGTCCTCCTGCGTCCGCACGTTCCCCAACTCGCCCTCCTCCCACGGCTCGACGCGGTCGTCTGCCACGCCGGGCACAACACCGTGTGCGAGGCGCTGTGGCACGGTGTCCCGCTCGTCGTGGCGCCGATCCGCGACGACCAGCCGATCGTCGCCGGGCAGGTCGTGGACGCGGGCGCCGGGGTACGGCTGCGGTTCGGTCGCGCCGACGCGGCCAGGATCCGCGCGGCGGTCGAGACGGTCCTCGACCCGGCCGGGGGCCACCGGAAGGCGGCCGAGGCCGTCGGGGAGTCCTTCCGCGCCGCGGGCGCCAGCGCCTCCGCCGCCGCCCGCCTCGCGGCACTGCCGGCCGGGTCGGCCGGGACGCGCGCACGAGGCGGCGCATGAACGACAACGGCACGACCGAGCACCGGCCGCCGGCCGACGGCCATCGTCCCGACCCCGCGCAGGGCCACGTCCCGACGGCGCCCGAGTCGCCGTGGCCGGACCCGCGGGCACGCCACCTGGCGCCGAGCGCGGACACGCCCTCCGCCGAGCGGACGGACATGCCCACCCCGGAACGGCGACCCGGCACCCCGACCGACACCACACCAGAACCCGAACCGGCCGCGCCGCACCCGCCCACCGGCTCACTCGTCGCCCTCGTCGGCTACGCCCGGCCCCACTGGCGTGTGCTGCTGCTCTCCCTCGTGCTCACTCTGCTGGCCAGCGTGTCGGGGCTGGTGCAGCCGAAGTTCGCGCAGGCGATCCTGGACCGGCTGGACGACGGCGGCAGCGTCGTCGCGCCGGTCGCGCTGCTCGCCGTGTTCCTGGTCGCGGGCGCCCTGCTCACCGGCCTCAACGCCTGGCTCCAGCAACGGACTTCGGAGCGGGTGGTGCGGGAGGTGCGGCGCGGTCTGGTGCACCGCCTGATCCGGCTGCGGGTCGCCGAGCTGGACCGGCGGCCCCCCGGCGACCTGATCGCCCGCGTCACCTCCGACAGCACCCTGCTCAAGAGCGCCGCCACCGAGGGCCTGATCATGACGGTCAACGGCGTCCTGACCTTCGCCGGGGCCCTGTTCATGATGGCGACGCTCGACTCGCGTCTGCTCGGCGTCACGCTGCTCGTACTGACGATGGTCGGTGTCGTGATCACCGTCATCCTGCCCCGGATCAAGGCGGCCGTGGCCCGCTCCCAGGCGTCCGTCGGAGCGGTCGGCGCCGTCCTCGACCGCACCCTCGGCGCGGCCCGCACGGTCAAGGCCAACGGCGCCGAGGGCCGCGAGACGCGCACCGCCGAGGACGCGGTCGACGAGGCGTACGCCGCCGGGCTGGTCGGCGCCCGCTACAGCGCCCTCGTCACCATGGTCGGCGGCGCCGCCATCCAGACCGCGTTCCTGGTCGTGCTCGGCGTGGGCGGCACCTTCGTCGCCCACCACTCGATGTCGGTCTCCGAACTGATCGCCTTCCTCCTGTACGTCTTCTTCCTGGCGAGCCCGGTGTCCCAGCTGGTCGGCGGCGCGGCCCAACTCCAGCAGGGGCTGGGCGCGGTGGGCAGGATCCAGGAGGCGGGCGCGCTGCCGGTCGAGGACGACATCGACGCGACCCAGCCCGCGCACACCCCCGCCCACGCCGCGCCACCGGCCGTCGAACTGACCGGGGTCGAGTTCACCTACCCCGGCCGTGCCCCGGCCCTGCGCGGCGTGAGCTTCACCGTCCCCGGCGGCACCCGGACCGCGCTGGTCGGTCTGTCGGGCGCGGGCAAGACCACCCTCTTCTCCCTCCTCCAGCGCTTCTACGAGCCGACCGCGGGCACCATCAGGATCGGCGACCAGGACATCGCGGCCCTGCCGCGCGCCGAGGTCCGGCGCAGGATCGCCTACGTCGAGCAGGACTCCCCCGTGATGGCGGGCACCCTCCGCGAGAACCTCCTGTACGCGGCGCCCTCGGCCACCCGGGAGCAGCTGGCCGAGGCCCTGGCCGTCACCCGCCTCGACGGTCTCCTCGCCCGGCTTCCCCAGGGCCTGGACACGCCCGTGGGCCCGCGCGGCGTCACCCTGTCCGGCGGCGAACGCCAGCGCCTCGCCATCGCCCGCGCCCTGCTGCGCCGCCCCCAGGTGCTTCTCCTCGACGAGGCGACGGCCCAGCTCGACGCCCGCAACGAGCAGGCCCTGGGCGAACTCGTCGCCCGCACCGCGGGCCGCTGCACGGTCCTGCTGATCGCCCACCGGCTGTCCACGGTCACCGACGCCGACCAGATCGTGGTCCTGGAACACGGCGACGTCCGCGCCGTGGGCACCCACCACTCCCTGGTCGACGACGACGACCTCTACCGCGAACTGGCCGCCACCCAACTCCTGGCCGCCGAGCCCCCGGCGTGACCGCTAGGTCCTGTCGTCACATTCCCGTCGTCCGCCCGGAGGGCGGGCCCTGCGGCGTCAGGTGCGTGCTCTCGGCGCGCCGGGCACAGGCCCTCGT
>NZ_JAGXJM010000229.1:0-300 GCF_019091445.1 Streptomyces sp. GbtcB7 | reverse complement strand
CGAAGCGGTCGTCCCCCCCGGCACCGGCCACCACGGGGGGGGCGGGGGGATGCCGCTGCGCGACCCGCGCGAAGGCGTCGACGCCGTCGACCACGCCCTTCCGCCGCTCGGCGCGGCCGAGGAAGAGGACGATCGGGCCGTCCGGACCCGGCCAGCCCGCCGGCGGCCTGCGCGTCGCCGCCGCGTGCCGCACCGCCGCGACGTCGATGCAGTTGCGGACGACCTCGACTCGCGGCATCCGTCCCCAGATGCGCTCCGCCCGGTCGGCCATCGCGTGCGAGATCGCGACGATCCCGGCCG
>NZ_JAGXJM010000228.1:0-302 GCF_019091445.1 Streptomyces sp. GbtcB7 | reverse complement strand
CCGACGGCGAGTCCGGGGACGAGGCCCGCGCCGGGATCGGGCTGCCCGTCGACGGCCGACACGAGACCGGTGCGCAACGTCGCGGCCACGCCCAACGGGCCCGAGGGAGGCCGGTCGACGACGTGGGCGGATGCCTCGACGACGAGCACCGCACGGTCGCCGGGGTCCGCCCGGAACGCCGTGCCCGTGACCGTCGCGCGGGCGCCCAAGTCGAGACCCGGTGCACGCTCGGGCGCGCGGACGACGACGGGTGCCGACACCGCCCGGTCGTCATCGCCGACGGTCGCGGACCGCGTGATCGC
>NZ_JAGXJM010000227.1:0-302 GCF_019091445.1 Streptomyces sp. GbtcB7 | reverse complement strand
ATGCGGTCGTGACGTCCGCGGCGCCGCCCACAACGCCGGCGGTGGCCCATGCCGCAGGCGATCCCGCGTCAACGGTGATGGGTGCCGAGACGGTGTCCATGCTGTCCAGCAGCTCCTTGGCTGAATCGGGGACCCCGCCGGTCCTCCCGGAGGAATGCGGCACGGAATGCGAACTCACGGTCACGGTGCTGGCGGCGTTCTGCGCACTGGCGGTGCTGACGGTGCTTCTGCGAGTCCCATCACCGGTGCGGATCCTGCTCTTGCTCGCCGCTCGCCGTCGGTCGGGTGCCGGCTGGAATGCG
>NZ_JAGXJM010000226.1:0-302 GCF_019091445.1 Streptomyces sp. GbtcB7 | reverse complement strand
ACTGACGCCGTGGGAACGAACACGACGTTCGCCGATCCGAACGGCTTACCCAGCATGTCCCGCAGCGCATCCCGCAGTGTCTCGTTGCGCAGGCCACTCGCCGTCAACAGAAAGTTCATCGGGTGAGCCAAGCACGGCTGACGGGCGCGCGCAACGAACCCAGGATCCACCAATACCGTCATGGCATGGCCGCATCAGGAACAGGCACTGATCTTGTCTTTCAACCTCTGAGGCTGTCGCGCTCGATGATGCTGTCGGGTCGTCTGGTCGTTTTCCCGACGTCATAGCGGGTCGTGGGACGG
>NZ_JAGXJM010000225.1:0-303 GCF_019091445.1 Streptomyces sp. GbtcB7 | reverse complement strand
CAGTGCGGAGATCCTCTACCGGTGGGTCAAGCAGAACCGCCCGGAGATCAACTCGTGGTTCGTCCTCCGGCGGGGATCCGTGGACTGGGTGCGGCTCGAGAAAGAAGGCTTCCGACTCGTCGAATACGGCTCGGCGCGGTTCGCGGCGCTCATGATGGCTGCCGAGCACGTCGCGTCGAGCCACGCCGACCGCTTCATCACCGACCCGCTCCCACGGCGTTTCGGGCGTCGGCCGTGGAACTTCACCTTCCTGCAGCACGGCGTCATGAAGGGCGACATCTCGGGGTGGCTGAACACCAAGCG
>NZ_JAGXJM010000224.1:0-304 GCF_019091445.1 Streptomyces sp. GbtcB7 | reverse complement strand
GAAGAAACGCGGTTCGCCGTCGGGCATCTCGACCTCTTCGTCGGGTCCGAGGGCGCGGACGTCGTCGGCGGTGAGACCGATCGCGAGGTCGAACTCGGGCGTGACGGCGACCTCGCCCACCTCGTTCGCCGTGACCGAGACGTACGAGGGGACGAAGTACTCGTCGCGCGGCTTGCCGTCCTCCGTGACGATCATGTCGCGGAACATGAACCCCTCCCAGTCGTACGACGTGTAATCGGGGAAGTGCGAGCCGTCGCCCTCGTAGACCGATTCCGACGGCTCGGAGCCGAACGCGTCCGTGAGC
>NZ_JAGXJM010000223.1:0-307 GCF_019091445.1 Streptomyces sp. GbtcB7 | reverse complement strand
TCAGGCGATGCCGCCTGCGCCTGAGCACAGCGACGTCCTCTATGGAGGAGCACCGTCTCGGCCGCCGCGTCAAGGTGAATTGAGCCCTGCGTCCGCTGGCACTGATCGCCTGCGGGTTCTGATGCGATGACTCTCTTCTGCGGCGGGATGGGCATTGAGCCCTAGTCGCTGCAGTGGCGTGAGCGCAAAGTGCCGGGACGAAATCACTTGAGGCGTCGCTTGTCCAAGTACACCGTTCAGCAGCACTCGGTCGAAACTCTCCTCACCTGGGTGAAGACCGGGCAGGGGGCCATCCCGGAGATGCAGC
>NZ_JAGXJM010000222.1:0-310 GCF_019091445.1 Streptomyces sp. GbtcB7 | reverse complement strand
TTATAATTCTATAAATTCAAAAGTTCTATCAATATGGCATACTGATAGGGGGAGTTTAGTCAAACTCCGTCATTAATTAGTTGTCATCATAAAAAAGGGAGAGATTGTTGAATCTCGGATTTTGATGATGAAACTAATTGATTGTGTTTAGATGATTAACTGCATTTTGAGTGATGCAGGTCTACTCGATCAGGATTAGATAGTTGACGCAGGAGGAATTGACATTGCACCAGAGGAGATCACGTAAGGATATTGGACGGCAGAATACTTCGGACATCGGGCATCGGGCCAAGGAGAGCGGAATTGCACC
>NZ_JAGXJM010000221.1:0-310 GCF_019091445.1 Streptomyces sp. GbtcB7 | reverse complement strand
TGGGAGATGGGCAGGACGTAGTTCTCGCTGTAGGCGTACACCATCGAGAACGTCATCTCGTTGTGGTGGTACTTGCGATGGACCGGCTCGTGCTGCACATAGCTCAGCGAGTCGTGCATCCACCCCATGTTCCACTTCAGCCCGAACCCCAGCCCCCCGAACCCGCCGGGCCCGGTGTGATGGGTGGCCCGGGTGACGCCGTCCCAGGCGGTGGACTCCTCGGCGATCGTCACGACGCCGGGTGCGCGGCGGTAGACGGTGGCGTTCATCTCCTGGAGGAAGGCGACGGCGTCGAGGTTCTCCCGGCCGC
>NZ_JAGXJM010000220.1:0-312 GCF_019091445.1 Streptomyces sp. GbtcB7 | reverse complement strand
CCGCGCCTCCCGGTCCCGAGCCAGGGCCTTTTCGACCGAGCCGGCTGCCAGGTAGCGCGCGCGAAACTCAACGGATGCTCGATGGCCGGGCAGCACCTCGAACGACTCGCTGCGAAGCCGGGCTTGTTCGGGTTTCTTTCGAGGCCGCGAGAAGAACGCATCGGCCTCGGCCGCGTTCTTTCGACGATCGGCAGCGTAGGTCTTGTGGGTCTTTCGTGGCGGGAGGCCGAGCTTTGTCAGACGGCGCCGTAGCTGCGCCGCTTCGCGGGTGCGTGCTCGTTCGCGCTCGAGGTTCTGTTGATACCAACGCCG